>NZ_RAVY01000200.1:0-17625 GCF_003611625.1 Corallococcus sp. CA054B | reverse complement strand
TGTTCACGTAGACGCCTTCGCTGCCGTCCTCCGCCTTCCCCACCACCACCTGCTCGCCCGCGCGCACCCGGCGGCCCTCGCGCACCCAGAGCTCGCCCTGCGCGTCCAGCACCAGCGCGCCGTCCATGCGCGGCTCGCGCGGCATCCGCCACCGCCCGTCCACCCGCACGTACGTGGGCAGGTTCGTCGTGGTGAAGAAGCCCTCCGGCAGCACGCCGTCCGCCGGAGCCGGGGTGAAGCGCGCGTCCGGGAAACCGCTGAACCGCGCCGCCGTGAAGTCGGGATGAGCAATGGTCGTCACCCCGCCACCATGCGCGGGCCCTCCCACCCGTTCAAGCGCGGCGCGCGCCTCCATCCCCTCGGATTGTTTCCCCTTTCATAAGGACCACCCACCTGGACGCACCCCGTCATGGAGCCGCTAAATCCCCGGAAATTACGCACCGGGATAAGCGCTCCCCAGGAGGGGCCTGTCGCCGGTGCGGCGCTTTCGTGACCGGGATTCCGCTCCGGGTGCGTCCATTCGGCCACATGTGCGCGCCTGGAGTGAAAAGCAGGCGGGGGACGCAACCCGGGTTCTTGATCGCCGAGAATGGAAACAATCGCAGCCGGTGACCACTCCGGGTCACTGCTCCCTCTAGGAGCCCCCCCATGAGCTACCGCATTCAATCTGGCGACACCCTGTCTGGTCTGGCGAAGCGCTACGGCACCTCCGTGGACTCGCTGATGAAGGCCAACCCGGACATCCAGAACAAGGACCTCATCTACGCGGGCAAGACGCTGAACATCCCCGGCTCGCGCGACAGCTTCGAGCCCGGCACGCAGGGTGTGCGCGGTGGCGGCTCGGGCGGCTCCAGCGGCGCGGGCAACGTGACGGCGCCTCCGGGCGGCGCGGGCCCGGGCACGCGCGGCCCCGGTGGCAGCCCGTTCGACATCGCGATGTCCCACATGGGCAAGAACGCCGGCTCGCTGAAGTACGAGACGTCCGGCGTGGGCGCGGACATGGAGGACTGGGTCCCCAACAACGTCAACTGCGCCAACTTCGTCTCCGCGTGCCTGGAGCAGGCCGGGCAGATCAAGGACAGCCAGCACAGCGCGTCCGTGATGACGCTCCAGGCGAACCTGGACCGCGACCCGAACTTCAAGCGCGTGGACCTGAAGGACGCGAAGCCCGGCGACGTCGTCTCCATGAAGGTGGGCAGCGGCCAGCACGTGGTGATGTTCGCGGGCTGGAAGGACGGCAAGGCCCAGTTCATCGGCTCCAACAACATCAACTCGGACGGCTCGCAGCGCATCAGCCTCACGTCCATGAACTACCCCATCATGTCCGTGCACCAGTACCAGGGCTGAACAGACCTGTAGCCCGAGGTCCCCGGTGGGGCCTTCGCCTTCCGCGCCCATGGGGCCTGGAAGGGGGAGGCCCCATCCGCTTTTCGCGGGCATGGAGACAGGCGCCTGCCCTCCAAGGCACCCGGAGTGGCGCGGGCTGCACATTGCCAATGGCCTATCGTCCAGGGCTGGACGTTCCCTGGACACGGGTCTTTCGGACGGAGCCGGACGGGGGGAGGCTCCCGGAGCAATGCGAAGCCTCATCCTCCTCGTGGAAGACCATGTCGACAGCCGTGAGATGCTGGAGGAGTTCCTCACGCTGGAAGGATTCGCCGTGGAGGTCGCCGGCAACGGCCTGCACGCCTGGGAGCGCCTGAGGCGCGGCCCCACGCCGGACGTGATGCTGCTGGATTTGATGATGCCGGTGATGAGCGGCTGGGAGCTGATGGAGCGCGTGCAGAAGGAGCCGCGCCTGAAGAACCTGCCCGTCATCGTCGTGTCGGGCGCGGGCGCCACCCGCCCCGTGCCCCAGGGCATCCGGGCGTCCATCCCCAAGCCGCTGGATTTGGACGACCTGATGCGCGCGCTGGAGCCGTTCCGCTCCTCCACGCAGTCGCAGTTAGCCGCCGCCTACTGAGCCCGGCGGCGTCGCGGGCTGCGCCGGCTCGCGAGGCAGGAGCACGCGGAAGACGGTGCCCTCCGACGCGCGCGAGCGCACCTCGATGCGGCCTCCGTGGCCCTTCACCACCTGCTCGACGATGTAGAGCCCCAGCCCCAGGCCGCCGTGCGTGTTGCTGCCCGCGCCGCGCCGGAAGGGGTCGAACAGGCGCGGCAGCATGTCCGGCGGGATGGGGTCTCCGCCGTTCTGCACCTCCAGCACCACGTGCGCGTCCGCGTCCGACAGCGTGAAGCGCACGGGTGAGTCCGGCGGGCTGTACTGGAGCGCGTTGCCGCCCAGGTTGCTCACCACCTGGAGCAGCCGGCCCGAGTCCCAGGCGCCGTCGTAGCGGCCCGGGCCCACGTTCAACGTCAGCGAGCGCTCCGGCCACGCCGCCTCCAGCTCCTCCACCGCCTGGCGCACCGCCGCGCGCACGTCGCCGGGCACCCGCTCGATGGGGATGCCGCCGCCCAGCCGGCTGCGGGTGAAGTCGAGCAGCTCCGAAATCATCCGCGCCATGCGCTCGCTGGAGCGCGCGATGCGGGACACCGCCTTGCGGTCGCGCTCCTGGAGCGCGTCGCCGTGCAGGAGCTTGGTGACGGACAGCTGGATGGCGTTGAGGGGGTTGCGCAGGTCGTGGCTCACGATGGCGATGAGCCGCTCGCCGAACTGCGCCGCCTCCCGCGCCGCCTCTTCGGCGCGGCGGCGCTCGGTGACGTCCACCAGCGTGACGACGCCCGCGACGATGTGGTCGTCCCGGTCGCGCACGGGCGCGCTGGAGCCCAGAAGGTGCGCGGTGGTGCCGTCCGGCCGGCGCACCTGGAGCGGCTCCGCCTGGCGCGTCTCACCGGTGCGCAGCGCGCGGGCCATGGGCCACGCGTCGTCCGCCAGCGGCTGGTTGTCCGCGGTGAACATCTGATGCGACGACTCGTAGTCCGCCAGGCTGGCCGAGGGCCGGAACGGATGGCCCAACAGCGACTCCAGCGCGCGGTTGCCCAGGAGCAGCCGGCCGCTGGGCGCCTCCGCGATGAGCACGCCCGCGGGGAGCTGATCCAACACCGCCGCCAGCCGCGCGCGCTCCGCCTCGATGGTGGCCAGCAGGCGCTGCCGCTCCGCTTCCGCATTGCGGCGCTGGGTGATGTCCAGCACCGTGGCGGCGCGGCCCACGCGGCGGCCCGTGGCGTCCCTCAAGGACGTCACGTGCACGAACGCGGGGAAGCGGCTGCCGTCCCGGCGCAGGTGCAGCGCTTCGTATTCGTGGAACGGCTTGGAGCTGGCGGCGGCCATGTGCCGGGGCAGCGCGCCGCGCGACTCGGGCGCGACCAGGTCCTCCAGCCGCAGCCCCTTGAGCGCCTCCGCGGGCTGTCCGTGCATGCGCGCGAGCGCGGGGTTCGCCGCCACGAACGCGCTGTCCTCCGCGGCCATCACCGCCACGCCCACGCCCAGGTGCGTGAAGATGTCCTCCCAGCGCTGGGGCCCGGACGCGTCCGGAGCGCCCTGCTCGCGCGCGGCCTCCGCCGCCGCGCGCGACGCGAGCATCCGCGCCTGGACGTGGGCCTCCAGCGCCGCGGCCTCCACAGAGTCCACGGCGTCGTGGAAGCGCTCCACCTGCTCCTCGTCGCCCGAGCCTCCGCCGCCCCGCTCGCGCCACACCCGCAGCACCGTGTCGCGCAGGCGCCGGAAGTTCGTCGTCGTGGGGTGCCCGTTGGAGCCCTGCACCAGCAGCGACAGCTCGCGCGCCAGTGGGTCGGAGACGCGCGCGTCCGGGTTCGACATCCGGGCCGCCACCGCGGACAGCCCATGCGTGAAGGTGTCGCCAGAGCCCGGGGCTTCGTGGAGCCACGCGTCCTGCAGGACGTCACGGGACTGGAAGAGGAAGTCGGCCAGGGGCAGGGACACGGTGCGAGGCTCGCGGGGCGAAGGGGACCTGAGGTGCATCCGGGAGAAGAGGAGGTCACCTCCGACTTAGGCTCCCGCTTCCCATGCGACAAGGACCGTCTGACGACGTGTCAGGAGGAAGGCGAACGGACCAGGCCCAGCGGCGACAAGGCAGTCAACCGCAGGAGCCCCGCGCCCGGCTCCACGCGGTAGCGGACCTGGAATCCGCAGGAGAGCACCGTCGCCCCCTCCCGCCCCGACGGTGGCACCTGCAGACCCGGCATCCGGCTGGCGAGCGCGCCCAGCTCCGCCTGGAGCCGCTCACGCACCGCGGGCGTACAATCCGTGAGCGTGCGCACCACCGGGGGTTCCAATTGGCAGCGGTAGGCCATGAGCGCCGACAAGGGTGTGCATCTACAGCCCAACTGCAAGATGACAGTGGCACGGTGATACGAGCTGGCGGGCGCCGGGCGTCTGGCGGAAACAGTCGCTGGGACACACTGTCGGACAGGTGACGCTGGGGCTCCCGTCGGACCCGGGTGCGCTTCAAGAACCCGAGGAAGAACAGGTCGAATCGGGGAATGGCCCTGGGCGTCCACCACCTGCTGCTCGTCGAGGACGATCGGACATGGCGAGAGGGTGTGGGCCGCGCGGCGCGCGAAGCGGGCTTCGTGGTGTCATCCGTGGCGGACGGCGCGGAGGCGTTGGACTGGCTGCGTCATCGCCCGCGCGCGCAGCACCCGGACCTCATCCTCCTGGACCTGGTGTTGCCCCGGTTGGATGGATGGGAGGTGTACGGCCAGCTGCGCACGGACGCGCGGCTGCGGCACCTGACGGTGATGATGATGTCCTCGGCGAGCGGGGCGCCGGAGGTGCCGCTGAACGGGGTGGTGGGCTTCCTGCACAAGCCGTCCCAGCCGGAGGCGCTGGTGCGGGCCCTGGCCGAGCGGCTGCGCGAGCTGCCCGGGCGTCCGAAGGAACTCCCGCGCGTGCCGTACTCACTGCGGCTGACGGACGAGTCGCTCTACACGCTGCACGCCCTGCCGGCCCCGGTCCGTCACGCGGTGCGCGTGCACCTGTTGCGCGCCTCGGAGCTGGCGGCCTCGGAGCTGCCCCTGGCGTCGTCGTGGCTGATGGCGCTGCACAGTGAGCGGCCCTCGCTGCTGGTGACGGTGGAGGGCGTGCGCGTGGTGCTGGAGGTGGACGACGCCGGCTGCGCGCTGACGGCGAGCATGGTCATCGTGCCCAGCCATATGCGCTGCGCCTGATGTGGAGGCTCACACCACCGGCACGCGGTGGACCTCGCCCGAGTGCAGGTCCAGCCACACCACGCGCCCGTGCAGGTCGTGCACGACGCACCAGTCCTCCGTGAGGCGCACGACCTGGGGCGGAGTGCCGGAGAACTCCACCGTCGCGCGGGGATGGTCTGCGACGGTGCGCAGGACGGCCGTGTGCAGCTCGCGCTTCTGGAAGCGCGTCACGCTCCAGGAAGGAGTGAGCACCACGCCCATGCGTTCCCCGTCCGGCCGGGCCGGGCGGTGGAAGCGCCGCGCGACGATGGGGGCCACGTAGTAGGGCCAGGGTCCGGGCTCCTCGTCTTCGGTAGGCGCGATGAGCACGCCCATCGCCTCGCCGTCGGGCGTGAGCGCGAGGGCGTCCAGCGTCTCCCGCAGGTCCTTCATGTCCGCGCGCCCGCGCAGGACGGGGCCGCTCTCCAGCGCATAGACCCAGCGCTCCAGACGTTCGAAGTCCTGGCCCGGGGTGAGGTGCAGGACGAGGAAGGACAGGTGCTTCGCGTCCACGGCCATCTCGAGCACGGTGCCGCCCACCTCCGGCACGCGCCACAGCGAGCGCGGCTCCGCGGCGAGCGTGTCCACCATGCTCACGACGTCGCGCGTGGCGGTGAACCACCGTTCCCCGTCGTAGGTGGGCGCCCACGCGTCCAGCTCCAGGTCGCACCAGCGCGTGGCCCGGCGCTCCACCAGGTCCAGCCGCGACACGCGCCACAGGTCACCCCGCCGCGCCAGCGCGAGGGCGCGGTCTCCCTGCGCGGACAGAACCAGCGAGAACGCCGGCACGTCGAAGCCCGCGAGCGTGCGTCCGTCCGGGCCCACCAGCCGCGCGCCGGATTCCCCCAGCGCGAGCAGCACGCGCCGGCCCGGCAGCACCACGGCGTCATGCACGGCGTGGGCGCCCGCGTGGCTCCGGTCCATCCACACGCGCACGTGCGGCAGGTCGTGCGTTTCGGACCAGGGGCTCCGTTGAGAGGCCCGCGGCGTCGGCAGGTCCGTGCGCAGCGCGGCCAGGGCCGGGTCCTTGAGCGCGTGCAGCTGCTGGAGGAGCCTGGCGTTGGAAGGGAGCTCTTCCATCACCTCGTCGCGCATCAGCGAGCGCACGGTGGGGACGAGGAGCGCGCTCCGGGCATCGGAGGCGTCCGCGCGCAGCAGCTCCGTGGCGAAGGCCAGGCGCTCCGGAGCGCGTGTCGAGGTGTCGTCCGACAGCAGGGTCTGGATGTCCTCGCGCGCGGCGCCGAAGCCGTCCGGGAACGCGAGCGCCAGGCGCGCCAGGAGCTTCGCGCTGCCCGTGCCTCCAGCCTGGATGCCCCGCGCCACCCAGGCGCGTGCGAGGTGGCGCGCGGACGACACGGGCCACACGACGTCCACCGCGCGCGACCAGTCTCCGGCCTCCGCGAGCGACTCCGCCCACAAGAGGCGCAGGGCCTGCGCTTCGGCGGGATGGGTCTTCTCCAGGCGCAGCACGGCGTCCGCGAACACACCCGAGCGCCGTGCGATGGCCACCGCGCGCTCCACGTCCTTCGCGAGGAACCACTGGCGCACCACGAGGCCCGGCGGGAGGTCGCGCCCTTCCGCGAGCTCCGCCGCGAGCTGGAAGCGGCCGTGGCGCTCCAGGAAGGACACGGCCTCTTCGGTCGCTTCCAGCAGCTCCGCGAGGACGAAGGCGGCCTCGTCGATGCGGCCTTCGCGCTCCAGGCGGCGGAAGGTCTCGCGGTAGCGCTCACGCAGCGCTTCGAACACGGCGGGGCCTCCGCCGAACGACTGCGCGGCACCGCTCCGGCCCTGGGGTTGGATGCGAAGCGTCTCGCGCGGGCCGGGGACACCGAGCGCGAGCTTCGCGCGTGCGTCCATGTCCTTGCCCAGGGGGATGGCGTGGCGCAGGGCTTCGTCGAGGTTGCCCTGTTCGAAGAGTTCGAAGAGGTGGCGCAGGTAGTCGCCCTTGCGCCGTCCCACGAGCTGTCCGAGGAGCGTGTTCCGGAGCATCCACTCCTTGAGCTGTTCGAGCGCGCCCGGGCCTTCCGGTTCGGCGGGACGTGCGCCGGGCGCGGGGAGCGAGCCCTGTGAAGCCGTGGCGCCGTTGCGTCCGCGCATTCCCGCGAGGAGCCGCGCGAGCCAGCCGGCCCGTGCCCCGGTGCCCGGTGTGCCTTGCGTCTCCGTGCGGAAGGCCTGGCGCAAGCGTGAAAAGAATCCTTCACGACGGACGGTCAGCACGGCTTCGCCGGGCTTCCGCGAGAAGACCCGCCGCACTCTCTCGAAGAAGCCCTCGCGCATCACCGGGACCTCTCGCCCCGCCATGCGCGCCAGCATGCGCTCCGCTTCGGGCGCGAGCGCGGGCACCTTCGGTCCGAACGTCGCGCGCGTGGGTGCAGGCAGCGGCTCCAGCGCGCTCTTCATGGGCGGAGGCGGCGCGCCCAATCCCTTCACCCGCACACGCCGCCACGCCGAGACGTCCAGCCACGTCCCCGGATCCACCTGGCGCAGCGCTCCGGGCCCGTACATCCGCGCGATGCCCTCGTGCACCAGCACGACGGCTCCCGGCGGCGGCGCCAATCGCTCGCGCTCCTTCGGGCTCAGCGGCGCGCTGGTGAGCACTCCCGACTCCAGCACCAGCGGCAGTCCAGGCGCGGCCTCCACCGCGCTCTTGCACGATGCCGCCAGCTTCAGCAGATGGCCTCCCGCCAGTGCCCAGACCGTGGCGCCGGGCCTCCAGGCCGCCAGCACGCGGCGACGTGCCTCGGCCTCTCCCAGCAGCCCGGGATGGAACCACCAGGCCGCCGCCACCACGGTGCCCCGGTGCACCTGGGCGCGAGGACGCACGGAGCCGGTCGCGGTGCTCACGGCGTGGCCTCCGGGACGGAGCGGTACAGCACCGCCTGCTCCATCAGGTCCCACAACACGAACTCCCCCGCCTGCGTCAGCCACCCGAACACCGGCTGCCCGTGGCTCGCCGCGGCCTGCACCACGGGACCACTGGCCACCGCGAGCTTCCGGGGCACCTGGGTCGAGAAGAAGCGGAAGGTGCGCTGATCCGGATCCAACGCGACCAGCCCGGGCGGCGAAGGCGCGGGCGGCTGCATCACCCCCACCACCTCATGCGCCCTGGGCACGGTGATGGCCGACACGCCCGTCTCCAGGAACAGCCGCCACTCCGAGTCATCGTCGCGCACCGCGAGCAGCCCCGCGTCAGGGTGCCCCCCTGACGGCGAGTAGCCGAAGTACGCATACCCGTCACGCGCGTTGAGCGGGACCATGCGGGCGGGCTCCTCGTCCAGCACCTTGAGCCGTGAGATGACCGCGCGGCCTGCTCCCTTGCCCTGGGGCCGCAGCACGCAGACCGGGTGCGCGTTCACCGACACGAGCGCGCTGACGTCCTCCGCCACCACCTCGATCGCCGAGGTCCCCACGTCGGAGGGAGGCGCCAGCGAGAACAGCTGGTCCTTGTCATTCATCAACCACAGGTGTTCCTGCCCCCGCGGATCCACCCAGCTCACGATGTTGGACGGGAGCACGTCCGACTCGGTATCCGGCCGGTTGAGGTCATCCGCCACGTGGTAGCGCGCCTTCCGGAAACCCCTCGGCGTGCGCACCTGTCCGTGCATCACGTAACCGCCCTGGTTCCGCGCGAGCACGAGCAGTCCACCCGAGGAGCGCCATCCCGCCGCGACCACGTGCTGCCCGGGATGCACGTAGATGCGCCGGGGCTTGGGCACGGTCGCGCGCGGAGAATGCGGCACCGCCATGGCCTCGACGGCGCCATCCGCGGCGAACAACACCACACGCCGGCCGTCCCCGGAGAAGGAGAACTTCGCGATCCGCCGGTCGGCCTTGCGCGGCAGCACTCCGGAAGCCGCTTGAGTGGAAGCGAAGGGATTGCGCAGCAGGCGCAGGCAATCCTCCGGAGGCGGAAGCTCCAGCACCACCGAGCGGGGAACACGGGCCGCGGGCCGCACGTCCACGGTGAGCCGGTGCGCGCCGGGCTCCATCGGTTCGGAGACCTCCACGCGGGACATCCCCTCCGCGCCCTCCAGCCGCCCCAGGCGCGAGGAGCCCACGAGCCACACGTCCTCGGGCGTGCGTGAGAGGTCCAGCACCTCGCGCCACGCGGCAAGGTGTCGCGAGGATGCGGGCGTGGTGGAGCGGGCGTTGAGCCACGCGAGGAGCGACGTGCCGCCCAGGCCCGTATGGGTGGCCTGAGCGGGCTCGGTCTGGAGCGCGCCCCAGGTGAACGCCGCGCCCACGGCCTCGGCGCGGCGCGCGAGCACGACCAGCAGCGCGAGGTGCGCGATGCGCGGCAGGCCCAGTTGATCCGGTCCCACGTCCAGCAGCACCACGGTGCGCCGAGCCCCCTGCGGCTGCCGGAACGCGGGCTTGAGGAATGACAACTCACCGAACGCCGCGCGGCGCACCAGTTCCTCCGGCGCCTCCAATGCCCAGAGCCACTCACTGACGAGCAGCCGGTCGAAAGGCCCCCGTCGGGAGAGCCCGTCATAACCTTGAGGCTCACCGCCCTCGGCCTCACCGCGAGGCCGCAGCGTCCCGACCGCCGCCGACAGCCGCGCCACATGCGGCCCCAGGTGCCGCGCGAGGTCCTCCGGGAAGAGGGCCAGCTGCGCCGCCCAGGGGCGCAGCGCGGGAGGCAGCGCGGTCGTCACGAAGCGGCCTCCACGACCGAGGCGGACAACCACGCGGACAGCGAGGCGCGCGCGACAGGCTTGGCCGCCGCGACAGAGACGAGCACCCCGGACGAGGGCAGCACCGCGAGCGGCGCATCACCCTGCCCCGCGAGCAGCGCGCGCTCCAACAACGAAGGCGCCACATCCGGCTCCAGCGTGCAGGGCAGCAGCAGCGCGGGCGCCAGTGGGTCACGGCCCAGGTACACCGCGCCATCCACCCAGGGCAGCGAAGCGGAAGCTCCCAGCAGCACGAGCACGTCCGGTCCCGCGACACCGGTCCACGATGCGAGCGTCGCGTCCTCCGCCCGCGAAGCGCGGTGTCCCAGCGCGAGCGCCACGGGGCCGACGCCGGCCACGGCCACGGGCTCCAGGGGTAGGGCCCGGGGGCGCCAGCGCACGGGAAGTCCCGCGACGACCGGCTCCAGAGGCGGCCTCATGACGCCCTGCTCCCGCGCATCCCACGCCCGTTGATCACCCGCGCACTCTAGACCGCGCCGGGCATGACGCGCGACAGTCCGCCGGACTTCCGCTGTACAGCGTCCGGAGCCGCTGTCCATGCTCCCGAGCATGAGCACGACCCGGATCCGCTCCCACCTGAAGGCCCCTCGCTCGCGCGTCTACAGCGCCCTGATTGACGCCCGGGCGGTCGCGACCTGGATGGTGCCGACGGCATGACCAGCCAGGTGCACGTCTTCGAACCGCGCGAGGGCGGCGCGTTCCGAATCTCACTCACCTACGACGCGCCCACGGAGACCGGAAAGACGAGCGCGCAAACGGACACGCATCACGGCCGCTTCGTGAAGCTCGTGCCGGACGAACAGGTCATCGAAACCACCGAGTTCGAGACCTCCGACCCCGCGCTGCAAGGAGAGATGATCATCACGTTCACGCTCACCGACGCACAGGACGGAGGCACCGACCTCGTCGCCGTGCACGAAGGACTCCCGCCCGGCGTACCACCCGCGGACAATGAGCTTGGATGGAGGATGTCCCTGGAGAAGCTCGCGAAGTACGTCGAGTCACCCGTCCCAGCGTGACGGCAGCGACCTTCGGCAGGGAGTGTGAAACACGCAGAGTCGATGGAGGATGCATCGCACCGTTTTGGTCACCTGAAACGTCTGGTGATGGGACTCGGCGTGCTCGCTGCATCGCAGTCCCAGCTCGCATCCGCGGACCCGCCCCTGACGAAAGCGCCGGGCTGCACCTGAGGCATCCCCTTATCTGAATCAGATAAGTCCGAAGAAGCGACCTGAGCCCAAGCCCGGAACCGCGATCCTCGACGACTCGGCCGCGGCGGCGTTCATCGTCGACGCTTTCCGATGCCCCTTCACCCGGTCGGCCCTGCGCGATAACCCACTGAAATCACTGCGCGCCAGGGTCGCTGCCATGGAAACTCACGCCCACAGCCGTCAAGCGGCTAGATCGCCTCAAGAATGAGGCACTCCAAGCCCGATTCGGGCCTTGGCTGAAAACCGAGGAGTAGGACTTGGGCTTCACCCGCTTTGCCCGGAGGCCCACCCATGGCAGTGCCGATTCCAAGTCTCTACATCGAGAACGTGATCCGCGAAATCGCGCTATCCCGCCGCCTGTTCGACACCCACGATGTCATCAAGCGACTCATGGCCCGCTACCCCGCTCGATACAAAACAGCTCTCGCGGCATGCGGCGCGAAGCGGAACCCCCTGCACTCGCTCCATACCCAGTTGGGCCGCGCAATCGCCGAGATCTGCCTGCGCTTGGGCTATCACCCTCGGCAATCGCGCAGCAAGGACATCCACGACAGGAACAGCCGCTGCCTGAGTTGGTCCTGAAATGCAACCGCCCGGTGGCGCCTTGAGGCGCCACTGGGGATTACACAGAGCAACCTACGACCTCGCCGCGCCTGTATGCACAATGGTCCACGCAGGCCCCTCCAGCCACTCTGCGTGAGGCGTTGGATGCGCGGCTGCTCTCGCTTGCGGCGTTCTGCGAGCAAGCCAAGGGAAGCCCCGACGCGGAGCGATTCCGAGCCGCGTCGCCCCAGGTACGAGCGCTCGTGGACAGCGTGGTCCGGACACCCTCCGACAGCCTTCCAGGCACGGACTGGATGCACCCGTCCCGACAGTGCCTGGAAGCCCTCGGGTTCCATGCGCCTCCCGAAGGATGGGACACCTTCGAGGGCTGGCCTGGATGACGCACGTCACGCCGCGCGAGTGCTCGCTTCTTCCTCCAGCACCGCCGCCACCGCGCCACGCAACGCACGCAGCGTCTCCGGCAGTGCCTCCGGCGCGAAGCCCGCGTCCATCTCGCGCGCCACGCCCTCCAGCTTGAGCCGCCACGCGGCCACCGCGTCCACGTCTCCGTCCACGGGCCGAGACTCCAGCAACACCTGCCCCGCCTGCGCGATGCGCTGGGCCCGGGCCAGGGGCCCCGCGCTCGCCTCCAGCGCCGCGGCCGGCAGCGCCAGGTTCTCCGACGCGGACAGCACGTCGCGCAGCACGTCGCGCGCCAGCGCCTGCGCCTCCTTCGTGGGCACCGCGTAGACGAGCGGCCACAGGTCCGCCACGCCCGGCGTCGTCCGCCCCGCCAGCGCCGCGGCGGCGGCCACCAGCCGCTGCACCTTCACCGCGCGCCGATCCGACAGCGCGATGCCCGCCGCCCGCAGCGTCCGCAGCGCCTGCGCCAGGTGCGGCCGCACCGGCCCCAGGTCCGCGCGCCTCGCCGCCTGCGCCACCACGTCCAGGGACTGGAGCGACGCCACTCGCGGCGCCGCGTCCGCCCACAGCGACGCGCCCCCCTCCAGCAGCTCCTCCAGCCGCGGATCCGGCACCGGCTCCACGAAGATGCGCGCGAGGAACCGGTCCGCGAACGCCGCCAGCGCGTCATCCTCCGGCAGCGCGTTGGACGCGCCCACGCACACCCGCAGCGGGCACTGCATGCGCGTGTGGCCGCGCCGGAAGGTGCGCTCGTTCAGCAGCCCCAGCAGCGTGTTGAGGATGGCCGTGGAGCCCAGGAACACCTCGTCCAGGAAGGCCACCTCCGCCTCCGGCAACATGCCCGCCGTCTCCGTCTCCACCAGCCCCTCGCGCAGCTTGCGCAGGTCCACCGGCCCGAAGATTTCAGACGGCTCCGTGAAGCGCCCCAGCAGGTACTCGAAGTAGGAGCCGCCCAGCCCGCGCGCCGTCCTGCGCACCGCCTCGCTCTTCGCGGTGCCCGGCGGTCCCACGACAAGCAGGTGCTCGCCCGCCACCGCCGACAGCGCCACCAGCTCCACCATCGCCTCGCGCTCGACCAGCCCCCGGCTCGCGTCGGTGAGCGCGTCGCGGACCTCGGCCGCCGCGACCTCGAAAGATACGGACATGCCCCGAAGCCTAGCCTCGCCCCCGGTCCGGCATACAGTGGCGGCATGGACACGAAGTGGAAGTGGCTGACCCTGGCCGGAGTCCTGGGCGCGGGGCCAGCGGTCGCGGACGGGTGGCATGGCTATGCCTCCCTGGGCGCGGGCATCACCCTGGATCATTTCAGCGACTGGCGCGCCAAGGGCCCCGCCCTCCAGGCCTGGCTCGCCGTGGAGACCCCGCCCGGCCTGTCCCTGGGCGTCGTCTTCGAGACCACCCAGACCTGGGGCCAGCAGTTCGCCGAGGCCCAGAACCCGTCCGAGCTGAGCCGCGTGCAGCTGGACTACACCGCCGTGGGCCTGGAAGCCCGCCTGCGCTTCCTCGGCGACAAGCCGGTGACACCGTGGGTGGGTGCGCGCCTGGCCAAGAGCTGGTCGCAGCCCTTCACCCCGGACAGCCTGGGCCAACTGCGCCGCGAGGACTTCGACGTCACCAGCATGGCCTTCCGCGTGGGCCTGGACGGCTGGATTTCCGACCGGTGGGGCATCTCCGTCGCCACCGCCATCCAGTTCTGCGACGTGAAGTTCACCAAGGCCACGGATGACACCAGCGCCAGCGCGGGCGTCAGCGTGAACATGTGCGCCAAACCGCTCCAGAGCATCGTCGCCGGGCCCGTGCTGCGCTTCTAGCGAGCGCGGATACAGTGCGCGCCCATGAACGCGCCGCCCCCCACCTCCGGTCCCCGCTGGCTCTACCTGCACGGCTTCGCCTCCGGCCCCCTCTCCGCCAAGGGCGTCTGGCTGGACGCGTACTGGGCGAAGCAGGGCATCCCCCTGGAGCGCCTCAACCTGCGCGTGCCGTCGCTGGAGCACCTGAGCCTGCACGCCATGCTGGACACCGTGCGGGAGGCGCTGGGCGCTCCCAATGACCGCGCCGTCCTCATCGGCTCCAGCATGGGAGGGCTCGTCGCCGCGCGCACCGCCGAGCAGGACGCCCGCGTGGGCGCGCTGGTGCTGCTGGCCCCGGCCTTCCGCTTCGTGGAGCAGCTCCAGCGCCGCCTGGGCCCCAACAACTGGACCGAGTGGAAGCGCACGGGCTACCTGGAGACGGACGACCACGCGGAGAAGCGCCGCACGCGCGTGCACCACGGCATCATGGAGGAGGCCCAGCTCATGGACGCGAAGCGCGGCCCCTGGCCGGACGTGCGCGTGCCCACCCTCATCATCCACGGCCGCCAGGACGACACCTGCGACGTGCGCTATTCGCGCGAGTGGGCCCAGGGCAAGCGCCACGTCCGGCTGGTGGAGGTGGACGACGGCCACGAGCTGACCGCCTCGTTGGAGCTCATCGCGAAGGAGGCGGATGCCTTTCTCACGCCATGGAGAGGTGTGGAGCAGACGCGGCAGGTGTTCACTGGCGGCTGAGCCGAGCGCATCCGTGTGGCCGCTCCGCCTGCGCCGCGAACGCGCCGGTTAAGGTGGCGGCCATGAACCGCGAATACCACCGCTGGCACAGCCCGCGGCTGAACCGGGACATGGAAGTGCTGCTGTACGGGCACTCGGGCGAACCCGTCATCCTGGTGCCGACCAGCAAGGGCCGCTTCTTCCAGGCCGAGGACTTCGGCCTCATCGGCGCCATCGCGGACGGCATCGCCGCGGGCCGCTACGTCGTGGTGTGCGTGGACTCGGTGGACGAGGAGTCCTGGTACAACAAGGGCGTCGCCCCCGCCGTGCGCGTGGCCCGCCATGCCCAGTGGGAGGACTACCTGCTGCATGAGGTGGTGCCGCTCGCGAAGGGCCGCGCCGCCGGCGGCCGCCTCACGCTCGCCGGGTGCAGCCTGGGCGGCTTCCACACGTACAACGTGGGCCTGCGCCACCCGGACGTCTTCCAGCGCCTCATCTCCATGGGCGGCAAGTTCGAGACGGAGGACTTCCTCGACGGCCACCACGACGAACAGGTGTACTTCCACACCGCGCCGCAGTGGCTGCCCAACCTGCACGACACCGGACGCCTGTCCGCCCTGCGCCGCGTGGAGATGACCCTGGCCGTGGGCGAGCACGACTTCTGCCGCCCCTCCAACGAGAACCTCTCCAAGGTCCTCTGGCAGAAGGACATCCGCAACGACCTGTCCATCTGGGACGGCGGCACCCACGACTGGCCCGTGTGGCGGCAGATGATCCGCCAGTACCTGCCGGCCTGAAGTCGCGGCGGTCGCCGAGCTCCGGACTCCGGACACGACAAAGCCTCCGGTCGGAAGGACCCGGAGGCTTTCGTGATGCACCATCGTGAGCAACCCCAAAGGGCTACTCGATGGGCATGAACACCTTGAAGCCGGTGCGGCCGCTGTTCGTGGTGTTGCGCTCGATGAAGTCGCTGGCGGACGAGTGACCGTCGCCCAGCGTCACCGCCGTGTGGCCGTAGATGCTGCCCAGGCGCGAGGAGGTGGCCTCCCAGGTGAGCACGAGGCCCGGAATCTTCAGCGCGTCCTCCAGGGACATGTCCACCTGGCGGAACTTGTCGCGCGGCAGGTTGTTGTCGATCTGGTTGCCGTTGCCCGACACGCCGATGCCCATGGAGTTGCGGATGGCCCGGCTCACGCCCGTGGCGCACAGGCCCTGGCTGTTGTAGCCGCCCATGCCCATGGCCGCCGCGCGCGCCGCCTCCGCCAGCCGGCGCCCCTTCTCGGTCCCGCCGGTGGGGGCCACGCCCATCGGGCCGCCCACGTCCTGCCCGCCGCCCACACCGCGCCCACCGCGAACGCCCTGACGGCCACCGCCCGCGTCGAAGCTGTCACGGCCGGAGTGGCCGATGCGCAGCGTTCGACCCGAGAAGATGAGGTCCGGGTTCGAGATGTTGTTGTCGCGCGCCAGCTTCTGCACGGAGGTGCCGAAACGAGCGGCCAGGCCAGAGAGGGTGTCGCCAGGGCGGATGCGGTAGTTGGACATGTAAGCTCCTGGGACAATTGTCGGGACTTCCAGATCCGTGTTGCGTCCGATTCCCAGATTCTTGGAGTTTCCGCCTACGCTGCAAGTTTACAACCATCTCTCCTCAGCTCTCCAGGGGCCGGAGGGTGCCCGCGCTGACGCGCCAGAAGCGCCACAGCACGGCGACGGCCACGGTGATGAGCCCCGCGCACAGGCCCCACCAGATGCCCAGCACGCCCATGCCCAGGTGGAAGCCCAGGAGCAGGGTCAGGGGCAGGCCCACGGCGTAGTGGCCGATGATGTTGGCCACGAAGGTGAAGCGCGTCTGGCCGGCGCCGCGCAGCACGCCCGCGCCCACGCCCTGCACGCCGTCGAAGACCTGGAAGATGGCGCTCACCATCAGCAGGGGCAGCAAGAGCGGCAGCACGTCCTCCGGAGCCCCTGCCAGCTTCGCCAGGCCCTGGGGGAAGAGCGCGAACACGAGCCCTCCGAGCGACATGACCACCGCGCCGAGGGCGAAGGCCATCAGCCCGCTCCTGCGGGCCTGCGGCGTGTCGTGCGCGCCCACGGCCCAGCCCACCCGCACGCTGCCCGCGTTGCCGATGCCCAGCGCCATGGTGAAGGTGAGGCTGGCGAAGGAGAGGGCAATCTGGTGCGCGCCCACGCTCACCGGCCCCAGCTTCGCGGCCAGCACGCCCGCCAGCGCGAACACGCCCACCTCCGCCGCGATGTGCAGGCCAATGGGCAGCCCCACCCGGAACGCCCGCAGCTGATCCGCCTTCACCGGCCTGCGTGACGGCGTGCCCGGCACCGGGATGGCCTGCACCGCCCGCGCGACGATGAGCACCTCCAGCGCCGTGCACAACAGGGTGGACAGCGCCGCGCCCGCCGCGCCCATGGCCGGCACGTGGGTGAGCGGTCCCGCCCACGCGGGCAGCGACTCGCCGCCGAAGACGAACAGCGGCACCAGCATCACGTTGATGATGTTGGCCAGCACGGCGGACACCACCAGCGGCCGGGGCGTCCCGATGGCCTGCAGGTACGCGCGCACCGTGAGGAAGATGAGCATCAGGGGCAGGCTGGGCGCGCGGAAGTGCAGGAAGGCGCGCACCTGGACGATCTGCTCCTCCGCCACGCCCACCCACGGCAGGCCGGACGGCACGGTGATGAGCACCGCCCACAGCACCACGCCCACGAAGGCGGACAGCCACACCCCCTGCCAGAGCACGTCGCGCGCGCGGCGTGGGTTGCCGGCGCCAATGGCCTGGGACACCAGCGGGTCCACGCCCATCATCAGCCCCATCCCGAAGCTGCTGACGGCGAAGAAGAGGGCGTGGCTCAGGCCCACCGCCGCCAGGGCGGACGTGCCCGCCCGGCCGACGATGAAGGTGTCCGTCACGCTCATCAGGGACTGGCCCGCCTGCGCGATGCACAGGGGCACCGCCAGCGCCAGCAGGGCGCGCAGCTCCCCCCGGATGCCGTGGGCCGGGGGGGAGGACGACATGGAGGGCTCGGCGGCTTCGGGCGGCATGACGGGGCCTATAGGGAAGGGAT
>NZ_RAVY01000001.1:0-139601 GCF_003611625.1 Corallococcus sp. CA054B | reverse complement strand
CCAGCCCAGCCCCACACCCGCCTGCGCGGACGCCGGCAGCACCTGCTCGCGGCTCTGTCCATCCAGGAAGCCGAGCACGCCCCCGCCCAGTGTCACCGTGCGCTTGGGCCCGTCCGCCATGGGGCGCAGGAACGCCTCCAGTTCGCGCCGCTCGCCGGAGCGCAGCGCCACGGTGTCCTCCCACAACACCTGGCCGCCCTTGCGCAGCTCCAGCTTCCGCCGGCCCTCCGGCACCACCACGCCTCCGGGCAGCTCGCCCGCGTCGTGGCCGTCCACCTTGAGCGTGAAGCCCTCCAGCCTCGCGCTGTAGGAGAAGACCTCCGGCTGACCCGGCCGCTGCAAGGAGCCGGACAGGAGCACCGGATCCGCGCCCACTTCCAATATCTGCGCGCTGGGGCGCTGTCGGCCTTCCGTATAGGCCCAGGTGTTGCGGCGGGCCCAGTCGTGGGCCTCGGTGGCGCTCACCGCGCCGTCGCGATTGCGGTCGCCGCTTCCGTCGAGCGCCTGGATGAGGAAGTGCGTGTAGATGTCATTGGCCAGCGCGTCGTCCTCGCGCGCGGCCTCGCCCCAGTCGCTGGCGGACAGCACCAGCGAGGCGCGGCTCGCGGCCTCCAGCGGCTGCGGCAGGAAGGACGCCTTGGTGTGCGCGAGCTCGTCGCGGACCTCCGGCGGCAGCAGCGACTTGCCCGTGCCGCTGTGACAGGTGGCCAGCACCAGCACGCGCCGCCGCGAACCCAGCCGCTCCAGCGACTGCTCCAGCGTGGCCATGTCCAGCCCCGTGCCGGCCACGTCCCGGTAGCGGGTGTCGGACGTCACCAGGTAGCGCTGAAGTTCGCCCCTCACGTCGCGCGCCAGCGAACCGTGCCCGGACACGTACACGACCACCGTGTCCTGGGGCCTCCAGGGACGCGCCTCCAGCGCCTGGAGCGCGGCGAGCACCGACGTGCGCGTCGTCTGCTCGGGCCTCGTGAGCACCGTCACGGAGCGGAAGCCTCCGCGCGCCGGATCCGCCAGCACCCGGCCCAGGTCGTCCGCGTCCTTCGCCGCGTAGCGCAGCCCGTTCCATGCGGGGTCCGTGTACGCGGAGATGCCGATGAGCAGCGCGTGCCGTTCACCCTCCTGCGCCGAGGCCAGCACGCCATCCTCCAGGCGCACCCGCACCGCGCGGCCCTTCTCCCGCGGCTCCACGGAGCGGCACGCGCCGAGCACCACCAGCGCCAGCACCACGGGGATGAACAGCAGGCGGGACACGCGCGGCTCCTCAGGGAGCAGCATGCCCCGACTCCACCTTCAAGCGAAGGCGGGCCTGGGCCGCGTCCGGAGGCACCTGTCCGCTGACGCGCACCGACTCCAGCGCCGCGTTCCCCTGTTCACCGTGCGGCCAGGCGACCAATACCAGCGTCACGGGTCCGCGCTCGTCCTCCAGGGACACGCCCGCCAGGTCCTCGCCGTCGCGCAGGTCGTGCGTGCCCGGCGTCAATGCATAACGACCCAGCACCTGTGGCGGCACCCCGGGGGCTTCGCGCACCAGCAGTGCGTCCGCGGACTCACTGGCGTGGTAGCGCAGCAGCACCACGGCTTCGGGCGGAAGCACCGCGTCCGCGGCGACCGCGCGCACCTCGCCCGTCGGCAGTCGCGCCACCGCCGTGAGCTCCAACGCCAGGGGCGCGGTGCCCTTGATGCGCTGCGAGGGCGGCTCCACGCTGCCCGGCCCTCCGGTCCCCGGACGCACCACGAGCGCCAGGAGGACCGCGGCGGCCACGGCTCCCAGTCCTCCGGTCAGCCATGCCCGATGGGGCGCGCGCAGCTTCCGGCGCACCCGCGCCCAACCGACCGCGTCCTCCCGGACGGGACGGCTTGAGGCTTCGACGAGCGCTTCGTCCGCCAGCGCGTCCAGTCCCGGAAGCTCACCGGGCTCCGCGTCGTCGCGCGCGAGGAACGCCTCACACGTCTCACAGGGATGCGAGAGGTGCTCGGCGAAGTAGCGGACCGCTTCGGGCTCCCGTCGTTCGAGCTGCTTCGCGGACTCCACGTCCAGATGTCTGTCGCTCGCGCCCATGGTTCAGCCCACCTCCGCGGCCAAGAGCCGCGCCAGCAGCTCGCGCTTCACGCGGGCCCGGAAGCGCTCCAGCCGCATCGTCACCGCGCTCTTGCCCAGCCCCAGCCGGTCGGCGATCTCCCGCGCGCTCAGCTCTCCCTCCAGGTAGAAGAGGCGGGCGGTCTCCTTCTCCGGGCCCTCGGGCAGCCCTTCGATGAGCGCGCGCACCACGGCCACGCGGCGCTCCAGCGTCAACGACGGCGGCAGCGCGGGCGCGACGGTGTCCAGTTCGCGCGCCAGGTCCTCTTCCACGCGGGCTCGGGCCTTCGCGCCCCGGCTGAGCGCGTAGGCGTGATGCCGCGCGATGGTCAGCAGCCAGCCGCTGAACGCGCGCGGATGCTGGAGCCGGGGCAGCTCGCGGAAGGCGCGCACGAACGTCTCCTGCACCGCGTCCTCCACCTCCGCCGCGCCCAGGACGCCCGAGCCCTGGGCCACGCGGCGCACGGCCCCGTGGAAGCGCTGATAGAGCTGACCGCACGCGGACTGTTCCCCCTGCGCCGCACGGCGGATGCAGTCCGCCAGCTCCTGCTCCGTCACGGCACCCTCCCCGCCCGCTCCGCGCACGCGCGCGACGGCCGCGTGCCGGGGCAGGGCCTCCGAGGCGATGCCGGTCCAGGTGAGAGGATGCAAGCCATGTCCCCTGTTCAGTACTCCGTCCCCAGGGAAGGAGTCACGGAGGGCTTTTCCGGCCACGCCCGCCCGGCCGAGCCCCCGGAAAATCGCCCGGGAAAATCTGTCCCGTGGCCGTTTTTCGCGGCCGGACTCCTTTCCTTCAGCGGAAGGGATGACGGGCGGGCATCGCACGGCCGGTGCGAGTCCAAGGGCCCGGCATCCCCCACCGGAACCAGGAGACACACGTCATGCGTCGTTTCATCGGTCTGTTCGCGTCCCTCATGTGGCTGTCCGCGTGCGGCAACAGCACGTCCTCGGTGGGGTTGAGCACGCGGATGGGGAGCGCGGTCACGGGCTCGGGCCTGACGCGCACGTCCAGCCAGCGGCTGGCGCTCTCCAATGGCATCACCGTGGAGCGGGTGCGGCTGTCGGTGCGCGAGCTGGAGCTCAAGCGCGAGGGCCACCATGACGACAGCTCCGGCGACGACTCCGACGCCGGGACCGACGACAAGAGCGAGCACAAGCAGCGCACGGGGTCGTTCCTCATCGACCTGTCCGGCACGGCACTGGAAGGCCAGCTGGTGCGCCTGCAGGACATCTCCGTGGATGTCGGCACCTACGACGAGATCGAATTCGACATCGGCAAGGTCGACCCCGCGAACGCCACAGGCGGCTTGAAGGAGCTGGCGGACCAGGGCGCGTCGCTGATCATCGACGGCCACATCGACGGCGAGCCCTTCCAGTTCGTCTCCAGCCTCCGCGTGGAGCAGGAGCGCGAGGTGAGCTTCGAGATCGCCGAGGGTGACGACCAGAACGTGACCTTCAACATCGACCCGAGCGGCTGGTTCACCGACAAGGACGGCAAGCGGCTGGACCCGCGCGAGTCCAGCGCCCGGTCGCAGCTGGAGAACAACCTCCAGAAGTCCATTGACGCCTTCGACGACCACGACCGCGACGGCAGCGAGGACGACGACGATGGCAGCCACCATGACGGCAAGGACGACTGAGCGCCGTCCCGCCTACGTCATCTGAGCACCCGCGCCAGATAAGGCGCGGTGCGGCTCTCCTTCACCTTCGCCACCTGCTCCGGCGTGCCCTGCGCCACCACGCGGCCCCCGGCGTTGCCCGCGCCGGGCCCCACGTCGATGACGTGGTCGCTGGCGGCGATGACGCGCAGGTCGTGCTCCACGACGATGACCGTGTTGCCCGCGTCCACCAGTCCCTCCAGCTGCGTCATCAGCTTGTCCACGT
Source organism: Corallococcus sp. CA054B (assembly GCF_003611625.1). Classification (NCBI taxonomy): domain Bacteria; kingdom Pseudomonadati; phylum Myxococcota; class Myxococcia; order Myxococcales; family Myxococcaceae; genus Corallococcus; species Corallococcus sp. CA054B. The sequence continues at coordinate 135,640 of NZ_RAVY01000001.1, read as the reverse complement.
CCGCCGGGTGCAGGCCCGTGGTGGGTTCATCCAGCACGTAGAGCGTGTCGCCGTGCTGGGTGCGCTGAAGCTCCGTGGCCAGCTTGATGCGCTGGGCCTCGCCTCCGGACAGCTCCGTCGCGGGCTGGCCCAGGCGCAGGTAGCCCAGGCCCACGTCCTTCAGCACCTTGAGCGCTCGCTGGAGCGGGGGCTCTTCATTGAAGAAGCCGAAGGCGCCGTCCACCGTCAGCCCCAGCACGTCCGCGATGTTCTTCTCGCGGTAGCGCACCTCCAGCGTCTTCGCGTTGTAGCGGGTGCCGTGGCACGTGGGGCACGGCGCGTACACGCTGGGCAGGAAGAGCAGCTCCACGCTCACGAAGCCTTCGCCCTCGCACGTGTCGCAGCGGCCTCCCGCCGTGTTGAAGGAGAAGCGCCCCGCGCCGTACTTGCGCGACTTCGACAGCGGCGTCGCCGCGAACAGCTTGCGCACGTGGTCGAAGAGGCCCGTGTACGTCGCCAGGTTGGAGCGCGGCGTGCGGCCGATGGGCTTCTGGTCCACCGTCACCAGCCGGCGGATGGCCTCCATCCCCTCCTTGATATGGCCCTCGCTCGCCAGCACCGGCTCGCGGTCCAGCGGCTCGCCCTCCTCTTCTTCCGGCGCCAGCGTCTGGCCCAGTCTTCCCGCGACCAGCTCCACCAGCGCCTGGCTCACGAGGCTGGACTTGCCGGAGCCGGACACGCCCGTCACCGTGGTGAAGACGCCCAGCGGGAAGTCCACGTCCAGCCCTCGCAGGTTGTTGCGCCTCACGCCTTCCAGGCGCAGCCGCCCGGTGGGCTTCCGGGGCTCGCGGCGGCGCAGGGCCTCCTCCTCGAAGAGGTAGCGCCGCGTGCGGGACGCCTCCACCTTCGCCAGCCCTTCCGGCACGCCGCTGTAGAGCACGCGCCCGCCGTGCTCACCGGCGGCGGGGCCCACGTCGACGATCCAATCCGCGTGGCGGATGACGTCCACCTCGTGCTCCACCACGAACAGCGAGTTGCCCGCCTCCTTCAGCCGGTCCAGCGCCGTGAGCAGCGCCTCCGTGTCCGCGGGGTGCAGGCCGGCGGACGGCTCGTCCATCACGTACACCACGCCGAAGAGGTTGGAGCGCACCTGCGTGGCCAGCCGCAGCCGCTGCAACTCCCCCGGTGACAGCGTGGGCGTGCTGCGCTCCAGCGACAGGTAGCCCAGGCCCAGGTCCGTCAGCACCTGGATTCGCGCGAGCAGGTCCTTGGTGATGCGCTGGGCGACGATGAGCTTCTCCGGGTGTTCGCGGGCCATGGCGTCCGCGTCCTTCCCCTTCCCTTCCGCCGTGGGTCGGATGAGGTCCGCGACCTGCTCCAGCGGCAGGCGGGACAGCTCGCCGATGTCGCGGCCCGCGAACGTCACGGACAGGGACTCGCGCTTCAGGCGCTTGCCCTCGCACAGCGAGCAGTCGCTGGCGACCATGTACCGGGCGACGCGCTTCTTCATCATCGCGCTCTGCGTCGTCGCGAAGGTGGTCATCACGTAGCGCTTCGCGCCGGTGAAGGTGCCCATGTAGCTGGGCGCCTCCTTGCGGGCCATGGCCCGCTTCACCTCCGCGGACGTGAAGCCCGCGTAGACGGGAACGGTGGGCTGCTCGTCCGTGAAGAGGATCCACTGGCGGTCCTTCTTCGGCAGGTCGCGCCAGGGCTTGTCGATGTCGTACCCGAGCGTCACCAGGATGTCGCGCAGGTTCTGGCCGTGCCACGCGGGCGGCCACGCGGCGACGGCGCGCTCACGGATGCTCAAGGAGTCATCCGGCACCATGGAGCGCTCGGTGACCTCGAACACGCGGCCGATGCCGTGGCACTTGGGGCACGCGCCCGCGGGCGTGTTCGGGGAGAACGCATCCGAGTCCAGCCGCTCCAGCTTCGGCGGGTAGTTGCCCGCGCGCGAGTACAGCATGCGCACGGAGTTCGACAGCGTCGTCACGCTGCCCACCGACGAGCGCGACGTCGGCGCGCCCCGGTGCTGCTGGAGCGCCACCGCTGGGGGCAGCCCGTCGATGGCGTCCACCTCCGGCACGCCCACCTGGTCAATCAGGCGCCGGGCATAGGGGGCCACGGATTCGAAGTAGCGCCGCTGCGCCTCCGCGTAGAGCGTCCCGAACGCCAGCGACGACTTGCCGGAGCCGGACACGCCGGTGAAGACCACCAGCGCGTCACGAGGGATGTCCACGTCCACGTGCTTCAGGTTGTGTTCGCGGGCGCCCCGGACGCGGACGAAGCCGGAGGGGTCGGAGGTCTTGGAGGGACGCGCTGCTTTCGGAGGTGCCATGCCAGGGCGGACGTTGCCCACCCGTCAGCGCGCGGTCATCCGAGAAGCGCACCGCCCCGTCGGAATCCAGATGCGTCCAGGTCCTCCACCGTCTGGAGGACGACACGACCCCTGGCGGCGCAGCCGCCGCCCCGGCCCTCCGGCCGCTCCAGTCCGAGCGCCGCCGGCAGCACGTACTGTCCGAACAGGACCAGGGGGAGCGCCGAGCCCGCATCATTATAGTGGCTGCCGGTGAAGGCCGCGGTGACGCCCAGCGAGGGAGCGACGAAGGCGTACTGCCCGCCGTTGCCCCGCGCGAAGGACACCTCCACCGCTGGAAGACCGCTGCACCTGCCTTCGCTCCGGCCCTGGAAGCGCGGCAGCCTATGTCGCGCGGAGGCGCCATCGCGACTACCGGCGGTTCTTCGCGCCCTGCTCGCGGATGCGCGCTTCCTGTTCCCGCAGCTCGGGCGTGAACTCGGCGCCGAAGTCGTCGTCCTCGAAGACCTGGCGCAGCTCCAGCTCCACGTTGCCGCCCGCGTCGATGGACGGCCAGCGCTGGAGCCACGCCAGGGCCTCCTCGCGCGACTTCACCTGGATGAGGGTGAAGCCGGCGATGAGCTCCTTCGTCTCCGTGAAGGGACCGTCGATGATGGCCGGCTTGCCGTTCGTGAACTTCACGCGGGCGCCCTTGCTGCTGGGATGCAGGCCTTCGCCCTGGATCATCACGCCCGCCTTCACCATCTCCTCGTTGTAGGCGCCCATGGCGGCCAGCAGCTTCTCGTCCGGGAGCACGCCGGCTTCGGTGTCCTTGTCCGCCCTGCGGATGATCATGAATCGCACGGTCGTGTCTCCTGCCGCGCGCCGTGGGGCCGCGGGGGGTGTGTTTCTGCTGCCTTCAGGGACGCAACGAATGGGCCTGGGGAAAATCGACACGGCCTTTTTATTTTCCCGCCGAGCCTTCCAAACCCTCGCAATCACGGGGCTTCCCATGTCCCGGCCGCGAATGTGACAGTGCCCCCATGCACGCGGGCGTGACCTCCCCCGGGACGAAGCCTTTTCCGGCCAGCGGCCTCCTGCACCCGGCGGTGCTCGTGGCCGTGGTGCTGCTCGTGCTGAACGACCACGTGTTCAAGGCGCGCTGGCCGTCGTGGTGGACGGGGAAGCTCTCCGACGTCGCCGGGCTCGCGATGTTCCCGGTGCTCCTCCAGGCGCTGTGGGAGCAGGCGTTCCAGCGCCGCGCGAGGGAATTCCGTCCGTCATTCCCGGTGCTCGTGGGCGCGGTCGTGCTGACGGGGCTGTGCTTCGCCGCGACGAAGATTTCCTCCGACGCCGGGGATGCGTGGCGCTGGGCTCTGGGCGCGCTGCAATGGCCCTTCTACGCGCTGCGCGCGGGGCTCGCGGGCGCGCGCATTCCCGCGATCCGGCCCACGGTGCACACGGTGGACATCACGGATCTGCTCACGCTGCCGTCGCTGCTCATTCCCCTGTGGCTGGGATGGCAGCGTGCTCGCGTGCCTCACGAACAGGGCGCGCGTATTCCCGCGCATGAGGAGTCTTCACTCCCTCCTTGATTGCTGCGAGCTGTGCACGTCGCTTCGCGGCGCGTGTCAGACCCCCAATTACAGTCGGCCCCGTCACGCATTGAACCGACAGGGGTCGTCATGTCCGCGCGTTCTTCCCAATCCCATACATCCACGCCTTCAAACATCCTGGAGCAGGTGCGGCAGTGCGCCGCGTCCGTCACGAGGTATCCGCTGGACATCCTGACGGAGCATGCGCAGCTCGAGGACGAGCTGGGCATCGACTCCGTGAAGCTCGCGGAGATCGCCGCGGTCATCGCCCGCGAGTTCCAGCTGCCGCCGGACCGGCTGCCGCGAAACGGGAAGGCGCGCACGCTCGGCGCCATCGCCGGGGCGGTGACGGAGGCTCTGGGCACGCAGCCCGGACCAGCGCTCCACGTCGCCGCGCCCGTCGCCCCCGCTGTCGCTGAAGCGAAGGCGAGCACCGGTGCTCCCGCCACGCAGGACCTCCTGCCACGCGTGCGCGCCGTGTTCGCGCGCGTGACGCGCTACCCGGAGGAACTGCTCACGCCGCACGCGGACCTGGAGGACGAGCTGGGCATCGACTCCGTGAAGCAGGCGGAGGTGATGGCCGTGCTCATGAAGGAGCTGGGGCTGGGCGACGCGCCGAAGCCGTCGCAGCGCCTGCGCACGATGGCCGCCATCGCCGACGCGGCCCGTGCGCCGCTGCCGGCCGCGCCGCCCATCGCGGAAGCCAGGCCTCGCGCGCCCGTCGTCCACGCGGCGCCCGCGCCGGTTCCCTCGCGCACGGAGCTGCCGTTCGCGGGCAAGGTCGCGCTCGTCACGGGTTCGGGGAAGGGCATCGGCCGGGTCATCGCGACGCGGCTGGCGCGCGCGGGCGCGACGGTGGTCGTCAACTCGTTCCACTCCCGTGAGGACGGGGAGAAGACGGCGCGGGACATCGTCGACGCGGGTGGCAAGGCGGTCCACCTGTGGGGCTCCGTCGCGCAGGAGGAGCACCTGGAGCGGATGTTCGCGGCGATCCGCGAGCAGCTGGGCGGGCTCGACCTGCTCGTGTGCAACGCATCCAACGGGCTCATCGGTCCGTTCGACCGCATCGCGCCCCGGGATTGGGACAAGGCGTTCCGCACCTGCATCACCGGCACCTACGAGTGCGCGATGCGCGCCCGCCCGCTGATGGCCGCGTGTGGGGGCGGGAGCATCGTCACCATGTCCACGTCCATGTCGCAGCGGTACATGCACGACCTGGGTTGCCAGGGCGTGGTGAAGGCAGGCGTGGAGTCCCTCACGCGCTACCTGGCCGCGGAGCTGGCGCCGGATGGCATCCGCACTAACTGCGTGTCCGCGGGCCCCGTGCACGGGGACCTGTTGGGGATGTTCCCGGACGCGCCGGAGCGGGTGGCGCGCTGGGAGTCCGCGACGCCCGGCGGACGGCTGTGCACCGCGGACGACGTGGCGGACGTGACCGAGCTGCTGCTGGGGCCGAAGACGCAGCGTGTGAATGGCGCCATCTGGGTGGTGGACGCCGGCCTCTCCGGAACCGTGGACGGCCTGCTGCCGGCCGCGCGCGCGTCCTGACCCTCACCTTCCAGGAGCCATCACCATGGACTTCTTCGCCGTCCCGTATGACATCCACTTCGACGACACGATGGCCTACGGGAGCCATCACTTCCTCACCAACTTCAAGTTCCAGTGCGCCGGCCGGGAGCACCTGCTCTTCAGCCCGCACGCCTTCGAGGAGCCCGGGTTCCGGCGCGACTTCGACCAGGTGCTCCTGCTCACCTACGAGGGCTATTCGCGCAACCTCGCTCCGGCGCTGCTGGGTGACCGGCTGATCATCCTGACGTCGCTGGAGGAGCGCGGCGAGGTGTCCCTGCGCTTCTGCTTCCGCACGTTGAAGAGCGACGGCACGCCGGTGGCCTGCGGCTACCAGACCGTGCTCTGCGCGGACCGGCAGGGAACGCTGCGCGCGTTTCCGCGGTCCTTCCAGCGCAGCTTCGAATCGCTGGCGGCCCTGCATGAGCCGGCGGGCCCGAAGAGCTTCCGCGACCTCGCCTTGCAGGGAGGCGGAGGCGTGCAGGCCTTGTTCCCGGAGGCCGTGCGCGAGCTGGCGCGAACGCTGCTGGCGGACACCGCGCCGCGCGGTGTTTCGCGGACGGTGCACCTTCCGGATGCGGTACCCGCGCCCGGCCTTCAGCTGCCGACCAACGCCACCGCGTTCCTGTTCGCGGGCCAGGGCACGTTCGAGCCTGCCCTCTTCCTCCAGTTGAAGGCGCTCCAGCCGGAGCTGCGTGACGAGTTGCTGGCGGTGTCGGAAGCCTGCCGTTCGCAGGGCATCGACGTGGGCCCGCTGCTCGCGGCGGAGGACGTGGCCCAGGTGGGCCGGGCGTTGGACGCGGCGCCGCTGTTGGATCAGCTCGGCATCTTCCTGTCCGGGGTGCTGGGGGCGCGGTGGCTGGAGCGTCAGGGCACCCGGCCGGATGTGTTCGTGGGGCACAGCTTCGGGGAGATCGCGGCGATGACCGCGGCCGGAGCCCTGGACCTGCGCACGGGCGCGGCGGTGGTGTGCCGTCGCATCCGAGCACTCCAGACGGTGCCGGACGACCTGGGCACGCTCGCGGCGGTCGCCCTGTCGGAGCCGGAGACCGGCCGGGCCGTGGCGGAGAGTGGGGCCAGGGCGCTGGAGGTCGCGGGCCGCAATCACTCGCGGCAGACCGTGGTCGCGGGGCCCCGTGAGGAACTGGAGCGGCTGCGCGCGTTCCTGGAGCGGCAGGGCAAGGGCTTCACGTTCATCTCCAGCCGCTACCCGTTCCACCACCCGAGCCTGGCGCCCGCGGTCACCGCGTTCCGCGCGAGCCTCGCGGGCCTGGCCGTGCATCCGGCGCGGGGACCCATCTATTCGCCCATCGAGCGGCGGGTGTACGGACGTGGCGGGTCCGAGCTGGCGGGAGCGCTCGCGTCCCACCTGGTGCGTCCCTTCGACTTCCCGGGCGCGGTGGAGACGTTGGTGGGCGCGGGCTGCGCGCGGTTCGTGGACTGCGGCACGGGGGGACGGCTGACGCGCATCGTCCAGCGGATCCTTCCCCAGGACACGCCCGTGGCGCTGACGTCCGTGGACCGTTCGCTGCCCGAGCGTGCGCCGGCCGTGGCGCCTGTCGCTCGGGATGCGGCGCCCGTGGTTCCGGCCATCGCGGTGGTGTCGTTGGGCTGCATGCTCCCGGGCGGCGCGAAGGATCCGGAGACGTACTGGCGGAACATCCAGCGGGGCATCAGCGGCATCGTCGACACGGGGGTGAGCCATCCGGACCAGGTCGTGGACTTCGTGGGTCCGGCGGTGACTCCGGACCGCACGTACACGCTGCTCACCGGGCGGGTCCTGGACAGCGACCTCGTTGCGCCGGCGGGAATCACGCCGGACCGATTCCAGCGCTATGGCCGTGAGCAGCGGTTGCTGGCCATCGCGCTCAGTCAGGCGATGGAGTCCTTGCGGTCCACCGCGCCGCGCGCGCCTGGGCGCATCCAGTGCCTGCTCGGTTCCACCGCGGACGGTTCGCCTGAGTATGACGACGCGCTCTGCGTGGAAGCGGGAGAGGCCCTGCTGCGTGCACGCGGCGAGACGGCGCGGGAGTTCTCCACGCTGATGCGTGAGGCGCTGGGCGTCACCGCGACGTCCTCCGAACTGGCACCGCACCCCACCCTCCAGACGGTGGTGTCGGACGTGGTGGGCCCGAGCGTGTCCACGGTGCTGCTGGACGCGGCGTGTGCCTCTTCGCTCTACGCCATCGCGCTGGGGATGAAGGCGCTGGAGCGCGGCGAGGCCGACCTGGTGCTCGCGGGAGGAGTGTTCTCTCCAGGCCCGGGCAACAGCTGTCTGTTCTCCCAGTTCAAGGGGCTCTCCGCGATAGGAAGCCGGCCGTTCGATGAGCGCGCGGATGGCGTCATCTTCGGCGAGGGCGCGGGAGTGGTCGGCCTGATGCGCCTGGAGGATGCCGTCTCCGCGGGGCTGAAGGTCCACGCGGTCATCCGTGGCGCGGGGCTCTCCAGCGACGGGCGCAGCAGCTCCGCCAACGTCCCGCGAGCGGACGGACAGGTGGCCGCGATGGAGGCGTGCTACGCGGCGGCGGGCGTTGAACCGGCATCCATCCAGTACATCGAAGCGCACGGAACGGCCACGCCGGCAGGCGACACCACCGAGTTGCAGTCGATTGGCCGTGTCTTCGGAGGCAAGCGCAAGGGCCTCCAGCTCGCGAGCGTGAAGGCGTTGATCGGCCATGTGGGGTGGGCCGCGGGTGCGGCTTCGGTCATCAAGCTGTGCAAGGCGCTGGAGCACCGGAGCTTCCCGCCGCAGTCCCACTTCGACCGTCCAGGCGCGGGGCTGCGAGCGCTCGGGCCGGACTTCGAGGTGAGCACGCGGGAGCAGCCGTGGCCGGAGAACGGGGACCATCCGCGCCGTGCCGCCACCAATGGCTTCGGCTTCGGAGGCACGAACGCGCACCTGGTGCTGGAGGAGTACCGGGGAGGCTCGCTCGCGCCGCGCGCGAGGGCCGCGCCGCCCATGAGCGAAGAACTGGTGGTGGTGGCCGCGGAGGGGATGTTCCCGGAGGTGCGTTTCGACGCGAACAGGATGCGCCTGCCCGCATCCGTGCGGCTGTTGCCGGACATCACCGAGGACATGGACCTCACGCAGCACCTGGGGCTCATCGTCGCGAGCGACGTCGTGAAGAAGCTCGGGGCGTTCGATTCGCTGCGGACGGGGACGGCCATCGTCCTGGGGTTGGAGGGCAAGACGTGCCGGGGCGTGGAGGCCACGCAGCGGGTGATGGCGGACTCCACGCGGCGCAGGCTGCGCGAGCACCTCCAGCGGGCTCCGGACTCCGGGCGGCTGCTGCCACTGGTGGACCGGCTGCATGCGGCGGTGAGCGCGCTGCGGCCGTCCGGGCCGTACACGCTCCAGGGGATGATACCCAACGTCACGCCGGGACGGGTGGCGGGGGTGCTCGACACCAAGGGGCCGAACTTCGTGGTGGACGCGGGGGCCGGCACGCTGGCCGCGTCGCTGCGCGCATCGAGGGCCCTGTTGGACAGCGGCTTCGAGCTGGTGCTCGTGGGCAGCACTCACGTGAAGAGGCCCGGGGAAACCCCTGCTGCGTCAGCGCCCGAAGAGGGCATGACGATGCTGGCGGTGACCACGGCCGCGAAGGCGGAAGCGAGGGGCTTGAGGCCGCTGTGCCACCTGCGGATGTCCGAAGAGGCGGGCTCCGGTTCAGGGCCGGGCGTCACGTTGCCGCCCCACTCCGCCCGGGAAGCGAGGGAGGTGCTGAGCGCGGTGCGGGCCGCCGCCGAAGGCAGGGCCACCACGCTGCGCTTCCACCCGGATGCCGCGACCGGCACACGGCTGGTGCTCCAGCTTCATCCTGGCCTCAGCGCCCGGACTGGAGCACCGGAGGAACAAGCGGTGGCGGCAGTGTCTCCGTCAGCGGAGCGCCGCGCTCCGGAGAGGTCCGCCAGGCCCTCGGGCAGGCCTTCTGTCCCCAGTGCTGAGAATCGAGACCTCGGCGAGACCGCCCCGTCGGCGGCGAGCCGCACGAACCTGTCCGACAGTCGGACAAGTTTGGACACCCCGGTCGGCCCGGACGGGCTCCCCCTTCAGCCGGGCCGCGAAAACCGGTCCGACAGTCGGACAAGTTTGGACACCCCGGTCGGCCAAGCCCGGGCGGGCGCACGCGAACTACCGCGCCCCGCCGGTCTGGCTGCATCACCTGCGATGGATGGAAGGCAGCCGCGCCGCCCGAGCACCGGAAACCTGTCGGACAGTCGGACAGGTTTGGACCACACCGGGCCGGAAGGGCTGCCGCCCCAGTCGAACCACGAGAACTTGTCCGACAGTCGGACAGGTTTGAAGAACCATGGCCGGGAGGGGCTCCCACTTCAGTCTGGCCACAGGGACCTGTCCGACAACCGGGCCGGTTTGAAGAACCACGGTCGGGCCCAGCCGCCGCTCCAGCCGGTCCATCGGAACTTGTCCGACAGTCGGACAGGTTTGGAGAGCCTGGTCGGACGGGACGGGCTCCCCCTGCAACCGGGCCGCGAAAACCTGTCGGACAGTCGGACAGGTTTGGAGGACCACAGCCGGGACCGGCTGCCGTTCCAGTCGAGCCACGAGAACCTGTCCGACAGTCCGACAGGTTTGGAGAGCCGCGGCCAGGACGGGCTGCTGCTCCAGTCGAGCCACAGGAACCTGTCCGACAGTCGGACAGGTTTGGACCGCTTCGGTCCGGAGGCGGGCAGCTCGGATGCCCGGGGGTCTGGCGCTCCGTTTGAACCAGGAGCCATCGCGACGCACCTCGCGCATTCCGAACCCGAGGCGTTCAACAGGGCTACCGGTTCCGCGCAGACGCGGGCGGACGCGGTTCACACGGATGAGGCACATCCGCCGTCGACCTCCGCTCCCATCCCGGAGACTGCTGACGGCTTCGACCACTCAGCTGCCATCCGCTACCACGCGCCGGTGCTCGTCGAGCGCCCGGCCCTGACGACCGGAGCGTCGCCACTGCGTGGCCGGCGGGTGCTGTTCATCGCTCAAGACGAAGCCGTGGCCCGTGAGCTTTCGGCCCAGGCACACGACATCTGCGGCCCTGAGTTCCGCATCCTCCACTCGGGTGCATCCGATACAGGTGCGCGGATCCATGGCATCGACCTCACGCGAGAGGAGACCGCGGACGCGGGCCTGGAGGCGCTTGGCTTCGAGCCTCAGGTCATCATCTCGGTGTGCCGGATGCCCTCCGCGGAAACGGAGTCCTCCGTCGTCGCGGACACAGCCTTGCGCCACGAGGCGCTGGAACTGCTCTTCCTGTCCGCCCGCCGCGCCTATGAGGGACTGACCGCCGGCACCGTGATGCTGGCGAGCCTGTGCATCGGCGGCGTCGGTGCGCGCCGGACGCTGCACCCTGTCACCGGCCTCTTCGCCGGCCTGCTCAAGTCCCTGGGCCGCGAGGTTCCTGCGCGTAGCATCCGTGCCGTCGCCACGGGTCCGCTTCCGCTCCGCACGGCGCTCGACCATGTCGCGTCCGAGCTGGGCACCGGTGACGACGCCGGCCCCGTGGAGGTCTGCTTCGACGGCTCCGTCCGCTGCGTCCGGCTGCTCCAGCCCACGGACGTCCCGGCACGTCCCGCCGTCACCCTCGACTCCAAGTCGATGGTCCTGCTCACGGGCGGTGGCCGCGGCGTGACGGCCGTCCTCGCCGGTGCGCTGCTCAAGCGGTACGGCTGCAAGGTCATCCTCCTCGGCCGCAGCGACCCTTCCGATGCTCCCGAGCGCGTGCTCCAGGCACGTGACGAGGAACTGGGCGCCGTGGAGCGCGAGTTCTACGCCTCCGAGCTCGCCCGTGACCGCACGGTGCGCATGCCCGCGCTGCGCGCACGCTTCGAGCGCCACCTGGCCGTGCGTGAGCTGCGGGCCACGCTCGATGGGCTCATGCGGCTCCCCGGCCAGATGACCTACCGCGCCGCGGACGTCACCCGTCCCGAGGACGTGGACCGCGTGGTGGAGGAGCTGATCCGCGAACACGGGCGGCTCGACCTGGTGGTTCACGGCGCGGGCACGCAGGTCTCCAAGAAGCTCCACCGCCGCCGGCTCACGGAGCTCCGGAGCACGCTGGACACCAAGCTGCTGGGACTGCGCAACCTGCGCGAGGCCTGCGCTCGCCGCCTCCCGGCTCCCGTGCCCTTCCACGTCCTGACCTCCGCGTTCAGCTACATCGGCAACGACGGGCAGGCGGACTACGGCGCGGCGAACGAGGCGCTGGACCGGCTCTGCGCCTGGGTCAGCGACGCGCGCCAGGACGTGCAGTGGTGCAGCGTGGGCTGGCTCGCCTGGGACGGCATCGGCATGACGCGCGGTTCGGAGTACCGCGTGCTCGGAGCCAGCCGCCGGCTGCGCGGCATCCGCGCCGACGAGGGCGAGGCGCTCTTCCTCCAGCTGGTGGACGGACAGCCCGTCCAGCCCATCAACGTCCAGCTCACCGAAAGCGAGCGCGCCTTCTACGGCCTGGAGGTGCTCACCCCGCCTGGGCCCACTCCGGAACCTCCGCGTCCCACGCGAAGGGACCTCACGGTCGACGCGGCGAGCGTCCCGTGCCTGGCGGACCACCTCGTCCGAGGCACGCCCACCCTGCCCGGCGCCTGGGCCCTGGACCTGATGTTCCAGGCGGCCCTGGACGACACGCGCCCGGAGCTGCGCACCGTCACCATCGAGGACGTGCGCTTCTCCCGCTTCATCCGCGTGAAGCCCGGCGGCCAGCAGTCCCTGCGCGCCGAGTGCACTCCCCTCACCGATGCTCCGGGACAGCACAGCGTGCAGGTGAAGCTCACGGGGGACATCGTCCATGCCTCCGGCGTGGTGCTGGAGCGCGACCTCGTCTACGCCGAGGCCCGCTTCACGCTGACGGCGGAACCGCCCCGGCCCCCACCCCGGCTGGAGGCCGCCCGCGCTTCGGGCCACGGCCTGTCCGTGCACGACCCGCACTGCGCCACGGGCTCCCCCATCGAGCTGCGCAGGATGTTCGACTGCCTGGAGGAGATCCGCCTGGAGGAGGACGCCCGCTTCGCGAGACTCGGGCTGCCGGAGGTGACACGGAAGGCGGGCCACGGCGTGCCGGCGCTCGTGATGGACGCGGCCCTGCGCCTGAGCGCGATGCACGTGGAGGGCGTGTCCAATGACGTGTTCGCTCCCGTGGGTGTCCAGCGGGCCACGTTCGACCGGGACCTGGTGGCGCATGACGCCAGGGCGCCTCGCCGCCTCACGCTGAAGTCGCTCGCCCCTCGTGTGGAGGGAGACCTGCTCCAGTGCGGCACCGTGGCGGCCCATGACGAAGCCGGCCGCCTGCGGATGCTCATCGAAGGCGGCATCGCCCGCCCCATGGCTTGAACCCCCTTTTCCGCTCAGGCAACCGCCATGACCGACTCCTCTTCGTCCCTTCCCATGCCCCTGGATGACGCCAAGCGGCTCCGCTCGGAGCTGCGCCGCGTGCTGCCCCCGGAGGCCTTTGAACGACAACCCCTGCGCGGCATCGTCGCGCTCTGCCTCGTGCCCGTGGAAGCGGCGCTCATCTGGGTGCTCGCCACCTGGACGCTGCCCCACTGGGCGTGTCTGCTCATCGCCTTCGTGCTGGGCCAGCTCATCACCGCCGTGGGACTCGCCGCGCATGAAGCCCTGCACCACTCGGTGTTCCACGGCCGCAAGTGGGAGAGCCTGCTGGGCTGGGTGGGCTTCGCACCCTTCCTGGTGACGCCGGGCAACTGGAGGGCCTGGCACGTCCAGGCCCACCACAGCGCCGCCAACGTCCTCGTGCGCGACCCTGACATCCTCCCGCGCAGGACGGACTGGCATACCCAGGGGTTCGCGAAGCTGTTCCACGCCATGTCCCCCGGCTCCGGACACTGGCTGAGCTTCATCAGCTTCAGCGTCTTCTTCACCGCGCAGGGCCAGGCCTTCCTCTGGCACCACTGCCGGCTGCCCGCGTTCCAGCACGTGCACCTGCACCGGGCCCGGGAGCGCGTGCTCACGGTGCTCGTCACCGCGGGCTGGGTGGCGCTCGGGTGGGTCCTGGGCCCCAGGGCGGCGTTCTACGCGCTGGTGCTCCCACTTCTCATCGGGAACGTCACGCTGATGATCTACATCGCCACGAACCACTGGATGCAGCCCGCGGCGGAGGAGACGGACAACCCCTTCGTGAACACCGCCAGCGTGGAGACCCACCCGCTGATGAACTGGCTGCACTTCAACTTCAGCTATCACCAGGAGCATCACATCTTCCCGGCGCAGAGCCCGAAGTATGCCCCCCTGCTGCGCAAGCACCTGCGGGAGCTGAGCCCCCGGGCTTCCATCGTCTACCCGCACCTGCACGCGCTGCGCACATTGTACCGGCGTCCAGCGCTCTACTCCGCGGATGGCCAGTCGCTGATGGGCCGGGACGGCACGCCGGAGGTGAGCACCACGGAGCTGCGACGACAGCTCGAGGCCACCTGAGCAGCGCCAGCAGCCCGGACGCCCGCTCGGTGGGTGGGCGTCCGGGTTGGCCCCGCTCCGACAGGCGAGGGCTCACCACGCGCCGCGGCATCCCCACCCTTCCTCCAACGGAGGAAACGGATGCGCACGGAGTCGGTGACAGGTGGTCCCCGCGTAGAAATCCCTTCACGGGCGGCGGCGCTCCACGAAGCGAAGGTCGAAGCCATCAGCCAGCAGCTGCGGCAGCGCAAGGGCAAGGGCCCCGCGTCCTTCAAGAAGAAGTCCCCACCCCACAGCGTCCCCAAGCGGTTCGATGCGCGGCGCCGCGACGAGAAGGTGGACCTGGGCGACCTGGACGCCATCCTCGACATCGACCCCGTGGGGATGACCTGCACCGCCGAGCCCGCGGTCACCTTCGACGAGGTCGTCCGAGCGACGCTGCCGCACGGGCTCATCCCGTTCATCGTCCCCGAGCACAAGACCATCACGCTCGGGGGCGCCATCGCGGGGTGCTCCATCGAGTCCATGTCCTTCCGCCAGGGCGGCTTCCACGACACGTGCCTGGAGTACGAGGTCATCACCGCGAAGGGAGACGTGCTGCGCTGCTCACCGACGAGCGAGCCGCTCCTCTTCCAGATGATGCACGGCTCGTTCGGGACGCTGGGCATCCTGTCCAAGGTGCGCTTCAAGCTCACGCGCTGCGCGCCCTACGTGCGGGTGACGAACGAGACGCACTCCACCCTGGAGTCCTTCCAGCAGGGCATCTGGCACCACTTCCAGGAGCCGGGCGCGGACTACCTGGACGGGCAGATCTTCTCCCCCACGAAGCACGTGCTGTGCGTGGGCCACTTCGTGGACCGGGCGCCGTACGTGAACCGCTACGACTGGCTCACGGCCTACTGCGAGAGCATCCCGCGCCGGAGCGAGGACTACCTCCCGACGTATGACTACCTCTTCCGCTACAACCGGGGCGTCACGCACGTCAAACCGAAGAACCTCCTCGCGCGGGCGCTGTTCGGCAGGCTCATCCACTCCGACAGCGTGCTGAGGACCGCCAACCGCTTCACCCAGCTGCTGCCGAAGAAGGACCCGCCGGTCATCGTGGACGTGTTCGTCCCCTTCTCGCGCACGGCCGCGTTCATGGACTGGTACCACCGCGAGATGCGCCACTACCCCGTCTGGTGCGTACCCTTCCGGCGGACGCGCGACTACGAGTGGCTGGCACCCCAGTGGTGGGCCGGAATGAAGGACCCGTTGTTCCTCGACCTGGCGGTGTACGGCATGCCGCAGCCGCCGGGCCGCAACGTCTACAAGGAGCTGGAGGACGAGCTCCAGCGCGTCAACGGCACCAAGACGCTCATCTCCTACAACTACTACGACGAGGAGACCTTCTGGAGCATCTGGAACCGTGAGACGTACCAGGCCGTGAAGCAGCGCACGGACCCGGACAACCTCTTCCGGGACCTGTATGTGAAGACGTGCAAGGCGGCGCTCGGCCTTTAGTCAGACAGGCTTCAGCCGATCTCCGTCCGCAGGTTCAGCGGACCGGCGGGGACGCCCACGTCGTGGAGCGCGGGGTCGTCCTTCTCCGTCTGCCAGGCGTTGGCTTCCGTCACGGTCTTGCCGGTCGCCTCGTTGGTGATGGACATCTTGCCGTTGTGGCCCGCGGGGGCAATCTGGCTGGTGTCGAAGCCGCTCCAGCCCGTGCCGGAGTTCGCGAAGGTGGCCTCGCCCCAGGTCTGTCCGGAGTTCGCGCCGGGCTTCGCCGTGCCGTCCTTCGACGCGGCCCACGCCACGCTGGTGTTGCTGTCGAACGCCACCACCTGCGACTGGCCGGGCTGGAGCGTGAACGTCTTGGGCGTGCTCTTGTCGAAGTTCTGCCCGTCGTTCGGGTTCCCGTTCTCGCCCGTCTTGTTCCAGAGCGTGATGGTCTGCGGCTCGTTCGTCTTGTTGGTGAAGGTGTTCGTGTACTTGAACTGGCCCTTCTGGCTCTCGTCGATGAGCTGCATGTTGCTATTGTAGGGCGAGCCGACGTTGTTCTTCGCGAGCCACGGCGCGTTCGCGGGCGCGGGCTCCGTGGAGCCGGCGGACGGCGGACCGAAGCCGGGGCCCGCGTCACTGTTGTACGTGGGGTGCGCCGGAGCGGACGCGCTGGAAGTCGGTGCCGCGCCCTGAGCCGCGGAAGCCGCGGACGCCGCCGGCCCCTCGAAGGTGGAGGCCGAAGACGCGGACGCCGCCTTCTGCGCCGGGGCCGCGCCGCCCACGCCGCCCACCGCGGACGCGGCACCCTCGGCGCCCTGGCCCTGGCCCGCGGGCGACTGCGCCTGGAGCATGTTCACCAGCTGCGACAGCTGGCTCACCAGCTGCGACAGCTGCTTCTCGAAGCCCCCGCCGGAGGCGCCCCCCAGACGGCTCGGGCCCGCCTCGAAGGAGTCGGTCATGAGCATCCGGCGCAGGTCGTTCCGGGGCTGCTGCGCAGAGGTGCCCATCACACCCTGAGCCGGCGCGGCGGCCGGCTTGAGCTGGGAGAGGCTCGAGGAAGGCTGGAAGGAGGACGCGCGGTTCAGGGAGGAGATGGACATGCTGGGACCCAAGAGCAGGACGCATGCCAGCCCCCGGGTTCCGTGAAATCAGTCACTTGGGCCAAGCGCTCCCTGCCCGTCGCGATGACGCCATTCACCAGCTGATGTCTGGCGTCACCAGTGGGCGTTAGCCAGCGTGGGCCGCGAAGACGCCCCGCAGGCCCGCGATGAGCGCGTCACCGGGATACGGCTCGCCCAGCGGCCCCAGCGCGTCGCGCAGCGCTCCGAAGAGCGCGTGGACGTGCCGGGGCTTGTCGCCGTCCCAGTCCAGGTGCCGGGCGATCTCCTGGCTCCGCATCCGGAACTTCGCCAGCGCCTCTTCGTAGGGAGCCGCCGTGGGGATGTTGATGCGCAAGAGCAGCGCCAGCAGCGCGAGGACCTCCGCGAAGTCGTAGCGGTCCGTCTTCGCGTCGTAGAAGGACTCCAGGCCCACGGTCTCCGGCTTGAACCAGTAGCCGATATAGGCCGCCGCCTTCTCCCGGCTGTTTTCCACGTCCACCTGGAGCTGGGCGTGAAGCCCCGGATCCACCTGCGTCACCAGCGACCGGAGGACCGTGGCCTTGCTCAGGGTCGTGCTGTCGAAGCGCCGCGTTGGCAGCGTGCGCAATGGCGTTCCCTCGAAGGTGAGCACCTCCAGCTTCGGCAACCGCGTGAGGACCTCCGGGAAGTCGAACATGAGCTGGACCTGTTTCCAGCTCCCGAAGGCCCGCCGGACGTAGGCGTGGGGGTTGTTGATCAGATTCACCCGCCGCAGCTCGACGCATCCGGCCAGTGACTCCGGCAGCCGCCAGAGGCAGTTGGCTTCCAGGTCCAGGACCCGCAGCTTCTTGAGCTCGCCAATGGACTCCGGCAGTTCCAACAGGCCATTGCTTCGCAGGTCCAGCTCGCGCAGCTCCGTGAGCTGCCCCAGCTCCTCCGGGAGCACGCGGAGGTTGTTGCGGCGGAGGTTGAGCTTCTCCAGCTTGCGGAACAGGAAGAGCTCCTCCGGCAGGGACGTGAGCCCCTTGTCCTCCAGCGTGAGGCTCTTGACCTTGTCAGGCTCCGCGATCTTCTTCGCGACGAGCTGACGGAACGCCTCCCGGATGCTGGTGAACGCGTCGCGAGCGACGGGCTTGCCCGCCGCCAGCCGGGCCCGCACCTTCTCCAGATCGACGCGGCCGTCCCTCACCACCGCCGGGACGAAGACGCCCTTCCCTTCGTAGGGGTCCTTCACGTCCTCCACCCCGCCAACCACCGCGAACACCTTCGAGTCCTGGCCCAGGTAGCGGTGCGCGTCGACAGTGCCCGCGACCTTGAAGGAGTAATGCGAGGCAAGGGTGCGGGCCTTGAGGTTGCCGTCCACGGAGACGCTGCCGTGGTTGTAGACCGCCACCAGGTCTTCAGTCGTCAAGTCGCCGGAGACGTGAAGCCGGGCGCCGCCGATGGCGATGCGCTTCGCGACGAGGTTGCCGTGCACCTGGAGGAACGGCCCGAAGTCGTTCTCCCAGTTGAGCACGCAGCCTTCGACGGTGAGGTCGCCTCGCACGATGAGGCCGGTGAACGGAGGCTCGTCCTCGTCGTCCTGCGCGAAGATTCCCTGGTGGAAGTCCAGCCGCAGGTCGTAGGGCATGACGACATTCCCGGTGAGGACGAGCACGCGGTCCGAGTCATCCTCGCGATTGCCAGGGGCCTTCACCTCGTCGCGAACCTGGGACCAGGTGAGGATTTCGAACGGCAGGTCGCGGGCCGGAGACGGGGACGCCTTCTTCTTCATGGCCCGACCTCTACCCCATCCGGTCGGAAGCAGGCAGGGCCTTCGGTGCGCTCTCCCGCACCCGCTGGATGGTGGAGTCCCACAGCAGCGACCAGGCTTCGCGGTTCCCGTCGAAAACACCCTGGCGGATCCGCGCCGCCAGCTCGCGGTTCAGCTCCGCGAGCTCCCCTTCGCGGTGGAGCAGCGCCACCAACGCCCCGCGTTCCTCCCGTGCGGGCCCCTCACCCGCGCGGAGTTGCCGCTCCGCGATGCCCATCGCGTTGGCGATCATCCGCGCCGCGTAGACCTTGTCCTCCGGCAGCCCGGGCAACAGCTCCCGGAGCAGCACCTCGCGGGCAATCGCCAGCAGCGCGGCCCCGTCCGGCTGTTCACGCATTCCGTCCTCCCGTCATCGAAAGAAGTTCCAGCTCCAGCTCCGGCACCACATGCGCCGTCAGCGCCAGCTCCAGCGAGGGCTCACGGCCGGACACATGCCGCTCCCCCTGCTGCACGGCAATCACAGCCCAACGCGCGTGGGCGAAGACCTCCCAGTAGCGCACCGCCTCCCAATCCAACGGGCGTCCACTCACGCGCGCATAGCCCCGTGCCAGCGCCTCACGGGAGCCGATGCCTCCCGCCTCCTTGTCGAACTGGCCGAAGCGCCAGCACCGCGCGCAGAACCACCCGATGTCCTCCAGCGGGTCCGACCACGCCGCGAACTCCCAATCCAGCACGGCCGTGAGCCCGGCTTCGTCCAGCATGTAATTGCCCGTGCGGAAATCCCGGTGCGTCAGCACCAGCTCCGGCGTCTTGGGCGCATGCCGCTCCAGCCAGCGGATCCCCCACTCCAGCGCGGGGAATGCCGTGTGGTGGCCATCCAGGAAGGATTGGAACTCCTTCACGCCCCGCAGCGCGGGAGACAGCGCTGGCACCGGGAGGAAGGACAGGGCCTCCACGGGAGGACGGATGGCATGCAGCCGCGCCAGCTCCTCTCCCAGCCGCTCGGTCAGCGCCTCACGGTCACCGCCCAGCCCCAGGTCCTTCGCGATGCGATGGCCTGCGGCGGTCCCCCGCGCCCTGCGCATCACGAAGAACGCGCGCCCGAGCACGGAGCTGTCTCCCAGCCACAGCGGCTCCGGCACCGTCACGCCCGCGCGGAAGGCTTCTCGCAACAGGGCGAACTCCTGGGCCCGGCCGTGCGACACGGAGACGCCCGACGCCGCATCGGAGCGCAGTACGCACTCCAGCACGCCTTCATGCGGCCCTCCGCGCACCACCGCCGTCAGCAGCCAGTTCTCCTGGATGGCGCCCCCGGAGAGCAGGCGCGCATCGGTGAGCCGCACCTCGCGGGCCTCCGCCTTCGTGGCCAGGAAGGACTCCAGCGCGTGCTTGTGTTCCTCGCGCATCGTCACCCCACTCCCCACCGGAAGAAGTCCGCGCCTTCCGACAGGTACGCACGCGACAGCACCATCTTGTGGATCTCACTGGCGCCATCCACCAGCCGTGCCTGGCGCGCGTACCGGTAGATCCATTCCACGAGCGTGTCCTTGGAGTAGCCCCGGGCGCCCATCAACTGGATGGCCGTGTCCGCGGCCTTGTGCAGTGCATCCGCCACGTGGATCTTCGCGATGGAGATGTCCGTGCGCGCGAAGTCCCCCTGGTCCAGCTTCCAGGCGGCGATCATGGTCAGCAGCCGCCCGATGTGGATGTCCTTGGCCGCGTCGCCCAGCATCCACTGCACGCCCTCGTGCTGAGCCAGGGTCTCCCCGAAGCTCATCCGCCGCGAGACGTAGCCGCCCGCCTCCTCCAGGCACCGCTTCGCCAATCCCAGCCAGCGCATGCAGTGCGTGAGGCGCGCCGTGCCCAGGCGGATCTGCGTCACCTTGAGGCCATCACCCACGCCCAACAGTCGCTGCTCGTCCGGGATGCGCAGCCCTTCGAAGACGAGCTCGCAATGACCGCCGTGCTCTTCGGGCCCCATGATGGGAATGCGCCGCTCGATGCGCCATCCCGGTTGGCTGGCATCGAAGAGGAAGGCGGTCAGCCCCTTGCGCTCGTCGTCGGAGGTGCGCGCCACCACGATGAAGTGCTGAGCCCCCTGGGCCCCGGTGATGAACCACTTGCGGCCCGTGAGCACCCATTCGCCGCCCTGCTTCTCCGCCCGCGTATAGGTGAGGGATGGGTCGGAGCCACAGCCGTCGGGCTCCGTCATCGCGAAGGCGGAGCGCACCTTGCCGTCGATGATGGGCTGCAACCAGCGCTGCTTCAGCGCCTCCGTCGCGAGCACCTTCTCCAGGACGATCATGTTGCCGTCATCCGGAGGCGCGGCGTTGAACATCACGGGTCCGAAGGGCGAACTGGCCGCCTCCTCGTAACAGGCCGCCATGCCCACCACGCCCAGGCCCTGCCCTCCGCGCGCCTTCGGCATCTGGAAGGCCCAGAGTTCCTGCGCGCGGGCCAGCTCGCGCACCCGAGCCACCACCTCTTCGCGGAGGTTCTCGTGCGCGTCGAACGCGTCCGCCTGCTTCTCCAGCGGCAGCACATGCGTGGCCACGAACTCACGCACGCGCAGCCGGTACGCTTCGATTTCAGGGGAGAGAGAGAAGTCCATCTGGGGCTCCTGGGAACTACAGGGTCGAGCAGAGGTGGCCACCATCCACTTCAAGGACCGAACCACTCATGTAACCGCCGGCCTCCGAAGCCAGCAGCAGCAGCGGCCCATCGAGTTCCCGCATGTGGCCCAGCCGCCGGAAGGGAATGCGAGCAAGCAGCTTCTGGCCGGCGTCCTGCGCGAAGAAGGTCCGGTTGAAGTCCGTCTCGATGTAGCCGGGAGCCAGCGCGTTCACGCGGATCCGATGCCGCGCCAGCTCCAGCGCCATGGCCTTGGTGAGGTGGATCAACCCGGCCTTGGAGGCACAATACGGAGCCACGCCACCGGCCACCCGCAGCCCCAGGATGGACGCGATGTGGATGATGCTGCCCGGAGAGCCCTGCTCCACCAGCCGCCGCGCCACGGTCCTCGACACGAGATACGAACCCTTGAGGTTCGTATCGATGACGGTGTCCCAGTCCGCCTCCTCCACCTGGAGGAAGAAGCCCTCGCCGGACACGCCCGCGTTGTTCACCAGCACGTCCAGCACCCCGCCCGCCAACGCCTCCGCCTCGGCCACGGCGTCCTGCACGGATGCCGCGAGCGTCACGTCCATGGACACCGCGTGGGCGCGCAGCCCCAACCCTCGCAGCCGCTCTACCTCCTCGGCCAACCGGTCCGCTCGCCGCGCCGCCAACACGACCTCCGCGCCCGCCCGGGCCAGCACCTCCGCGAAGTGCAAACCCAACCCTCCAGAGGCGCCCGTCACCAGCGCGCGGCGTCCCTCCAGGCCAAACGCATCCACACTCATGAACGGTCTCCAGGGCAGGCAATCGATGACGCAAACCGTCGAAAAATCCCGGGTATTGTCTGGCGATTCTTGCTGTTGACGCCGCGCCAACAAGTCTCCACTATACCCATCACATGAGCCAGGATTTCCAACCATGAGCTACCAACACATCCGCGTTTCCTATGCGGACAGGGTCGCCAATGTGGAACTGCACCGGCCCGAAGCCCGCAATGGCTTCACCGTGCTCATGGCGGATGAACTGGCCGCCGCGCTCGCCGCCGCGGACGCGGATGAAGCGGTGCGAGTGGTCATCCTCTCCGGCGCGGGGAAGGACTTCTGCGTGGGGGCGGACCTGAGCGGTCAGTCCCTGGAGGTCACGAACACAGACATCCCCGGGGGCACCTGGGTTGAACCCGCGACTCGCGTCGCGCGCCAGCTGTTCATGCTGCGAAAGCCAGTCATCGCCGCCATCCAGGGCGCGGCGGTGGGCGTGGGCTCCACGATGATCCTCCCCGCGGACTTCCGGCTCGCGGCCAGGAACAGCCGTTTCGGGTTTGTCTTCAGCCGGCGGGGCATCTACCCGGAAGCGGGCTCCTGCTGGTTCCTGCCCCGGCTGGTGGGCCTGGGCCGCGCGATGGATTGGATGGTGAGCGGGCGGCTCGTGCCGGCGGAAGAAGCGCTCGGCGCGGGGCTGGTCCAATCCCTCCACGAACCCGAGGCTCTGGCGGACGCCGCGCAGAAACTCGCAAGGGAGCTGGTGGAGTCGACCGCGCCAGTGTCCGTGGCCGTCATCCGGCAGGCGCTCTACCGGATGAGCGCCCTCCCCTCGCCGGAGCCTGCGTTCGCCCTGGACAGCCAGCTCATCGCGAGCCTCGGAGAGAGCGCGGACGCGCTAGAAGGCGTCATGGCCTTCATGCAGAAGCGACCCGCGCGGTTCTCCCGGACGGTGACCCAGGATTTGCCCACGTTCCTCCCCTGGCAGGAGGCCCGCCGATGAGCGCGCTGGCCCCCCGCTGGAAGCGGCTGGAGCCGGATGAACGCCGGCAGCAGATCCTCGAGTGCGCCATGCGCCTGTTCGGCGAGCGCCCCTACGCGGACGTCTCCACCACCGACATAGCCAAGGAGGCGGGCGTCGCGCGGGGGCTCCTCAATCACTACTTCGGGCAGAAGCGGGATCTCTACCTGAAGGTCGTGAAGCGAATGCTGCTCATGCCCGGCATCGAAAAGAGCGTCCCCATGACCGGAACCCTGCGAGAGCGCGTGGAGCGCAGCGTCGAGTGGTACCTGGACACCGTGGCGACCCACGGCAAGACGTACCTGGCCGTCATCGGGAGCGGCAGCATCGGCGCGGACCCGGACGTCGACCGCATCATCGCCGAAGCCGACGACGTGGCCGCGTCGCGAACGCTCGAGTTCCTGGGGCTCAAGGCGGAGGTCGGCAACGATTCGCGGCAGCGGGCGATGATCCGCTCCTACAGCGGGCTGGTGAAGGCCTCCATCCGCGAGTGGCTCCGCGACGGAACGCTCACCCGCGAGGAGACGCACCTGCTCCTGAGCGAATCGCTCCTGCTCATCGTGCGCGACCTGCTCCCCCAGCTCGCCCGGACGGCGACGCCCGGACGCGCCACTCCGGCGAAGCCGAAGGCCCAGAAGTGACGCGGCCCATGGCCAGTCCGGGCCCGCTCACCGGACGCACGCTGCTGATGTCCGGAGGGAGCCGTGGCATCGGGCTGGCCATCGGTGTCGCGGCCGGACGGCTGGGCGCCAACGTCGCGCTCCTGGCGAAGACGGGCACGCCGGATCCACGCCTGCCGGGCACGGTCCACACGGCCGCCGCGGAGATTGAAGCCGCGGGCGGCAAGGCGCTCGCGGTGGTGGGCGACGTGCGGGACGAAGCGGACGTGCAGCGCGCCGTGGACGAAACGGTGGCGCGCTTCGGCGGCATCGACTTCTGCGTCAACAACGCGAGCGCCCTGGCCCCGCTCAAGACCGAGGAGCTCCCGCTCAAGCGCTTCGACCTGATGCAGCAGATTCAATTGCGCGGGACGTTCCTGCTCACGCGCACGGCGCTGCCGCACCTGCGGCGCTCGTCCCACGCGCACATCCTCTCGCTGTCCCCGCCGGTGAACCTGGCGCCCCACTGGATGGGCCTGCACCCCGCGTACACGATGGCCAAGTACGGCATGACGCTGCTCACGCTCGGCTGGGCGGCGGAGCTGGCGGACGCCGGCATTGGCGCGAACGCGCTCTGGCCTCGCACGCTCATCGCCACCGCCGCCGTGAAGAACCTGCTCGGCGGGGACGCGTCGATGGAGCGGGCCCGCTCGCCGGACATCATGGCGGACGCGGCCGTGGCCCTCCTCCAACGGCCGCCGCGCGAGTGCACCGGACAGACCTTCATCGACGAGGACGTCCTGCGCGCGGCCGGAGTCACTGATTTCAGCCGCTACGGCGGCGGCCCGGACGTGGTGCTCGACCTGTACGTCGATCCCTGAAGAGGAAGCACGACAGACAAGCGGCTTGACCTTTGACCTTGGCGGAGGTGTGTCCATGGGTGCGTTTGACGCGAACCTGGAAGCGCAGTGCCTGTCCCTCGCGGCCCAGCTGACGCTGCCGCGCCTCCTCCGGCGCAACGCCACGGAGTACGAGGACGCGCCCGCCCTCACCTACGGGAACAGCACCCTCACCTGGGGCCAGCTGCGCCAGCGCACCGCCGCGATGACCCGAGGGCTCTGCGTGCTGGGGCTGAAGCGGGGCGAGCGGATGATGATCATGATGTCCGGCCGGCCGGAGCATTGGATCATCGACTACGCGGCGGCCCACCTGGGCGCCATCTCCTGTACCGCGTACCAGACGCTGAGCACCGAACAGGTGGGCTACGTCGCCCGGCACAGCGCGGCCACGGTGGTGGTGCTGGAGGGCGCGGACGAGCTGGCCCGGTGGTGGCCGGTGCTCGAATCCCTCCCCGCCCTCAAGCGCATCGTCGTCGTGGACGCCTCCGCCCTGCCACGCGGGGACTCGCGGTTCATCTCCTTCGCGGACCTGGAGGCCGAAGGCCGCGCCCTCCACGAGGCCAACCCCCAGGCCTTCGAGGACGAATGGAAGGACCTCCGCCCGGAGGATCCGCTGGCGATGATGTACACCTCCGGCACCACCGGCGACCCCAAGGGCGTGGTGCTGAGCCACCGCAACGCCTTCTATGAAGCCGTCGCGGTGGACCAATGCGTCCCCGTGCCGATGCGGGTCCCCTCCATCGCCTATCTCCCGCTGGCCCACGTGGCGGAGCGCGAGCTGGGGCTGTACCGCGCGCTCTACAAGGCGCTGCACATGCACCTGTGCACGGACCCCACGGGCGTGGTGCCGCTGTTGGCCCGCTCGCGCGCGCCCGCCTTCTTCGGCGTGCCACGCCTGTGGGAGAAGCTCGCGTCGGGCCTGCGCATGAAGGTGGACGCGCTCCCCGACGCCCAGCGCGAGCCCCTGCTCGCCGCCCACGCCGCCGCGCTGGAGTCCTTCCGGCTGCGCGGCTCCGGCAGGCCCGTGCCGCCCGAGGTCCAGCAGAAGGCCGCGGACGCCGAAGCGCACGTGCTCGAGCCGCTGCGCAAGTCCATGGGGCTGGATGCGCTGCATTGGACGAGCAGCGGCTCCGCGCCCATCCCCGTGGACATCCTCGAGTTCCTGGGCGGCTTCGGCATCCAGGTGCTGGAGGTCTGGGGCATGAGTGAGACGACCGGCTGCGCCACCATCAACACCCCCACCGACTTCCGCGTCGGCTCCGTGGGGCGGCCCATCCCCGGGCTTCAGCTCAAGCTGGCGGAGGATGGGGAAATCTTCGTGCGCGGCCCGGTGGTGTTCATGGGCTACCTCGCGCCG
Organism: Corallococcus sp. CA054B; assembly: GCF_003611625.1. NCBI lineage: Bacteria > Pseudomonadati > Myxococcota > Myxococcia > Myxococcales > Myxococcaceae > Corallococcus > Corallococcus sp. CA054B. Next base: position 110,230 of record NZ_RAVY01000001.1, on the reverse strand, counting down.
GACGGCCAGATTGTCCGCGCGACGGACGCGGACGGCTGGCTCGCCACCGGCGACATCGGCACGCTCGACGCGGACGGCTTCCTCAGCATCACCGACCGCAAGAAGGAGCTGATCATCACGTCGAGCGGGAAGAACATCGCCCCCTCCAAGCTCGAAGGCATGCTGCGCGCCCACCCACTGGTGGCCCAGGCCCTCGCGATTGGCGACGGCCACCCCTACGTGACGGCGCTCATCTCCTTGGATGCAGAGGCCGCGCCCGTCTGGGCCAGGGCCAGGGGCCTGTCCTCCGTGGCACTCGAGGACCTCTCACGAGACCCCACCATCCAGGCGGAGCTGGAGTCCCTCGTCGCCGCGGCCAACGTCCGGCTCTCCCGCTCGGAGCAGATCAAACGCTTCCACGTCGTCCCGGAGGCGTGGTCCCCGGTGACGGGAGAGCTGACGGTCACCCTCAAGCTCAAGCGCCGCGTGCTGCTCGCGCAGTACGCCGAACGCATCGCCGCGCTCTACGCGAACGCCTGACGCCCCTTCGGAGAACCGCCATGCATGTGAGACCCCCGGAGCAAGCCTCGTTCGCGGATGCCATCGACGCGTTCTGCCGCGCCAGGACCGGCACGCGCGCGCAGCGGGACGCGCTGACCCATGACGGCACGGAGGCCCACGCCCCCGGCCTCTACACCCAGATGGCCGAGCTGGGCTGGCTGGGCGTGGGCATCCCCGCGGAGTACGGCGGCTCCGGCGGAGGCATGTCCGACATGTGCCTCTTCGCGGAGCGGACCGCCTATGGGCTCGCGCCCGTGGGGGGCTACATCACCACGGCGGTGGCGGCGGGCCCCTACGCGAAGTTCGGGACCCCGGCGCAGAAGGAGACCATCCTCGGCGGCATCGCGAGAGGCCGGGTGGAGGCCATCTCCATCTCCGAGCCCGGGGCCGGCTCCGACGCCGCGGCCATCACCTGCCGCGCGGTCCGGACGCACGGGGGCTTCGTCGTCAACGGTCAGAAGACCTGGTGCTCCAACGCGCACTTCGCGGACCACGTGCTGCTCGTGGCGCGCACGAACACCGTGGGCTCGCGGCACGAAGGCCTCACAATGTTCTGCGTCCCCGCGGGCACGCCCGGCATGGAGATCCGCGGCATCCCCACCATGGGCGGCAAGGAGGTCAACGACGTCTTCTTCACGGACTGCTTCCTGCCGGAGTCCTCCGTGGTCGGCCTCGTGGATCAGGCCTGGCCCCAGCTGATGTCCGGGCTCAACAGCGAGCGGCTCCTGCTCGCGGCGTCCATGCTGGGCCGGGGCCGGCGCGCGTTCGACGACGCCGTCACCTACGTGAAGGAGCGCAAGCAGTTCGGCCGCGCCGTCGGCTCCTTCCAGGCGCTCAAGCACCGCATCGCGGACCTGGCCACGGAGCTGGACTGCTGCGAGCTGCTCGTCTACCGCGTGGCGGCCATGGCGGATGAGCACCCGGACCGGATGCTCCCCCGCGAGGCGTCCATGGCGAAGCTCAAGACGACGGAGACCGCCAAGCGCGTGGCCCTGGAGGGCATGCAGATGATGGGCGGCTACGGCTACGCCACCGAATACGACATGGAGTCGCACCTGCGCGCCACGGTCATCTCCACCGTCTACGGCGGCACCAGCGAGATCCAGCGCGACATCATCGGCAAGACCTTCGGGCTCTAGGAGACAGACATCATGACGACGGCACGTCCCCGCTGGAGCTCGGATGACGTCGAGCAGGTGCGCACGCTCGCGGCCACCTACTTCACGAAGGAGGTCCTCCCCAACCTGCCCAAGCACGTGGAGCAGGGCTACCCGGACAAGGCGCTCTACCGGCGCGCCGGAGAGCTGGGCCTCCTGTGCATGTCCATCCCGGAGGCCTACGGCGGCGCGGGCGGCACGTTCGCGCACGAGGCGGTCCTCATCGAGGAGCAGATCCGCGCCGGGGACCCGTCCATGGGCTTCCCCGTCCACTGCGCCATCGTCGCGCACTACCTGCTCGCCTACGCGTCGGAGGCCCAGAAACAGAAGTGGCTACCCCGGCTGGCCAGCGGTGAATGGGTGGGCGCCATCGCCATGACGGAGCCGGGCACGGGCTCCGACCTCCAGGCCATCACCACCCGCGCGGTGCGTGAAGGCGACTTCTACCGGGTGAGCGGCGCGAAGACGTTCATCTCCAACGGCCACGTGTGCGACTTCATCATCATCGTCGTGCGCACGGGGCAGCCGGGCCACGCGGGCATCTCCCTGTTGTGCGCGGAGGTCTCCGACACGACGCCCGGCTTCCAGCGCGGCCGCATCCTCGACAAGCTGGGAGGCAAGGGTCAGGACACCACCGAGCTCTTCTTCGACGACCTGCGCGTCCCCGCCGTCAACCTGCTGGGAGGCGAGGAGGGCCGGGGCTTCGCCCAGCTCATGCAGCAGCTCCCCCAGGAGCGGCTGACCACCGCCATCATCGCGGTGGCGAGCCTGGAGCGCGCCGTCCAGCTCACGGTCGAGTACACGAAGCAGCGCCACGTCTTCGGCAAGCCGCTCTTCGCCCTGCAGAACACGCGCTTCGAGCTGGCGGAGTGCGCCACCCTTCAACGGGTTTGCCGCACTTTCGTGGATGACTGCATCGCGTCCCACCTGGAAGGCAGACTCGATGTGACAACGGCGGCCATGGCGAAGTACTGGGTGTCCGACCAGGCCTGCCTCGTAGTGGACCGCTGCCTCCAGCTGTTCGGCGGGTACGGTTATATGAAGGAATACCCCATCGCCCATCTGTTCGCGGACACCCGCGTCCTGCGAATCTTCGCCGGCGCGAACGAGGTCATGAAGGAGCTCGTCGCCCGGTCCCTGTAGCCCCTCCCTTCTCACAAGGAGGCTCCCCGTGAGCCAGGAAGCATTCATCTTCGACGCCGTCCGTACCCCTCGCGGCAAGGGCAAGAAGGGCGCCCTGCACGGCACCAAGCCGGTGTCGCTGCTCGTCGGCCTGGTGGACGCGCTGAAGCAGCGCCACCCGAACCTGGACCCGAAGCACATCGACGACGTGGTGCTGGGCGTCGTGTCCCCCGTGGGCGACCAGGGCGCGGACATCGCGCGCACGCTGGTGCTGGCCGCGGGCCTGCCGGAGACCACCGGCGGCGTGCAGCTCAACCGCTTCTGCGCCTCCGGCCTGACGGCGGTGAACATGGCCGCGCAGCAGGTGCGCTCCGGCTGGGAGCACCTGGTCATCGCGGGCGGCGTGGAGAGCATGTCCCGCGTCCCCATGGGCTCCGACGGCGGCGCGTGGGCCATGGACCCCGCCACCAACTACGACACCTACTTCGTGCCCCAGGGCATCTCCGCGGACCTCATCGCGACCATGGAGGGCTTCACCCGCGAGGACGTGGACCGCTACGCCGTGCGCTCGCAGGAGCGCGCGGCCCACGCGTGGAAGAACGGCTACTTCCAGAAGTCCGTCGTCCCCGTGGTGGATCAGAACGGGCTCACCATCCTGGACCGCGACGAGCACATGCGTCCGGACTCCACCGTGGCCTCGCTGGGCCAGCTGAGCGCGTCCTTCACGACCATGGGCGAGATGGGCGGCTTCGACGCGGTGGCGCTCCAGAAGTACCACGCGGTGGAGCGCATCAACCACGTGCACACGCCGGGTAACTCCTCCGGCATCGTGGACGGCGCGGCGCTGGTGCTCGTGGGCTCGGAGAAGGTGGGCAAGACGATGGGCCTCAAGCCTCGCGCGCGCATCGCCGCCGTGGCCACGTCCGGCGCGGAGCCCACCATCATGCTCACCGGTCCGCTGCCGGCCACCCGCAAGCTGCTGGACATCGCCGGCCTGTCGGTGAAGGACATCGACCTCTTCGAACTCAACGAGGCCTTCGCCTCCGTGGTCCTCAAGTACCAGAAGGACCTGGACATCCCGGACGAGAAGCTCAACGTCAACGGCGGCGCCATCGCCATGGGGCACCCGCTGGGCGCCACCGGCGCCATGATCCTTGGAACCGTGGTGGATGAACTGGAGCGGCGCAACGCGCGCCGCGCGGTCGTCACCCTGTGCGTCGGCGGCGGCATGGGTGTGGCCACCCTCGTCGAGCGCGTCTGACCCCTCCCTCCCCTTTCAAAGACTTTCGAGCGAACACCATGAGCGAACAGAACACCCTGCGCTGGGAAAAGGACGCGGACGGCATCGTCGTCTTGACGATGGACGACCCCTCCCAGTCCGCCAACACCATGAACGCCGCCTACGTGAAGTCCATGCGCGCGGCGGTGGACCGGCTGGTGAAGGAGAAGGACACCATCACCGGCGTCGTCATCACCTCCGCGAAGAAGACCTTCTTCGCGGGCGGCGACCTGAATGACCTGCGCAACGTGAAGAAGAGCGAAGCGAAGCAGGTCTTCGACCTGGGCCAGGAGATCAAGGCGCAGCTGCGCACGCTGGAGACCCTGGGCAAGCCCGTGGTCGCGGCCATCAACGGCGCGGCGCTGGGCGGCGGTCTTGAAATCGCGCTCGCCTGTCACCACCGCATCCTCGCGGACGTGAAGGGCGCGCAGGTGGGCCTGCCGGAGGTGACGCTGGGCCTGTTGCCCGGCGGCGGCGGCGTGGTGCGCACGGTGCGCATGCTGGGCATCACGGACGCGCTGATGAAGGTGCTGCTCCAGGGCCAGCGCTACCGCCCGCAGGAGGCGAAGGAGCTGGGGCTGGTGCATGAGGTGGTGCCGTCCGTGGACGCGCTCCTGCCCGCGGCCAAGGCGTGGGTGAAGGCGAACCCGAAGGCGCAGCAGCCGTGGGACCAGAAGGGCTACAAGATTCCCGGCGGCACGCCGTCCCATCCGGCGTTCGCGGCGAACCTGCCCGCGTTCCCCGCCAACCTGCGCAAGCAGCTCAAGGGCACGAACATGCCCGCGCCGCGCGCCATCATGGCGGTGGCGGTGGAGAGCACGCAGGTGGACGTGGATACCGCGTTCACCATCGAGTCGCGCTACTTCACGGAGCTCGTCGTCGGCCAGGTCGCGAAGAACATGATTCAGGCGTTCTTCTTCGACATGCAGCACATCAACTCCGGCGGCGGCCGTCCCAAGGGCTTCCCGCAGCACACCGCGAAGAAGGTCGGCGTGCTGGGCGCGGGCATGATGGGCGCGGGCATCGCCTACGTGTGCGCCAAGGCCGGCATCGACGTGGTGCTCAAGGACGTGTCCCTGGCCGCGGCGGAGAAGGGCAAGGGCTACTCCGTCAAGCTGGTGGAGAAGGCCGTCTCCAAGGGCTCCGTCACGAAGGAGAAGGGCGACGCGCTGCTGGCGCGCATCACCCCCGCGGAGGACCCGGCCGCGCTCGCGGGCTGCGACCTGGTCATCGAAGCGGTGTTCGAGGACGTGAAGCTCAAGCACAAGGTCTTCCAGGAGATTCAAGGCGTGGTGGCGCCGGACGCGGTGCTGGGGTCCAACACCTCCACCCTGCCCATCACCCTGCTCGCGGAGGGCGTGAACCGGCCGCCGGACTTCGTCGGCATGCACTTCTTCTCCCCCGTGGACAAGATGCCGCTGCTGGAGCTCATCGCCGGCAAGCAGACCAGCGACGCGACGCTGGCGAAGGCCATCGACATCGCGGTGCAGATTGGCAAGACGCCCATCGTCGTCAATGACAGCCGGGGCTTCTTCACCAGCCGCGTCATCGGCACGTTCCTCAACGAGGCCATCGCCATGGTGGGCGAGGGCATCGCGCCCGCGTCCATCGAGCAGGCGGGACTCCAGGCGGGCTACCCCGCCGCCCCGCTCCAGCTGGTGGACGAATTGACGCTGACGCTGCCCCGGAAGATCCGCCAGGAGACGAAGGCGGCCGTGGAGGCCGCGGGCCAGACGTGGGTGGACCACGGCAGCTACGCGGTGATGGACGCGATGATCGACCAGCACGGGCGCAAGGGCCGCTCCACGGGCGGCGGGTTCTACGACTACGCGGACGGCAAGCGGACGAACCTGTGGCCGGGGCTGACGCAGCACTACACGAAGCCCGGCTACACCATCCCCTTCGAGGACATGAAGGAGCGGATGCTCTTCGCGGAGGCCATCGACACGGTGCGCTGCTTCGACGAGGGCGTGCTGCGCTCGGCCGCGGACGCGAACGTGGGCTCCATCCTGGGCATCGGCTTCCCGCCGTGGACGGGCGGCGTGGTGCAGTACATCAACGGCTACGAAGGCCCGTCCGGCACGGGGCCGCGCGGCTTCGTCATCCGCGCGCGCCAGCTGGCGGAGCGCTACGGGAAGCACTTCCTGCCGCCCGCGTCCCTGGTCGCCAAGGCTGAACGTGGAGAGCTGCTCGAGTAACCCCTCACTCACATAAAGGGTCGTCCCATGAGGAATCAGCGGGAGCATGACGTGAAGGCACTCGTTTCAAGGCAGCGCGCCTGTTTCGAAACCCGCGTCACGCTCCCGCTGAAATGGCGGCAGGAGCAGCTGCGGGCGCTCGAAGCAGCGGCGCGCAAGCACGAGGAGGCCATCCTGGCCGCCCTCAAGGCCGACCTCGCGAAGAGCCCGGAGGAGGCCTACCTGACGGAGGTGGGCAGCATCTACGGGGAGCTGAAGACGGCCCTCAAGCACGTGAAGGCCTGGATGGAGCCCCGCAAGGGCTCCGCGCCGCTCGTCATCCAGCCGGCGCGGGCCTGGCAGTACGCGGAGCCCCTGGGCGTGACGCTCATCATCGCGCCCTGGAACTATCCCTATCAGCTGTCGCTGGCGCCGCTCATCGGGGCGCTCGCCGCAGGCTGCACCGCCGTGTTGAAGCCCAGCGAGCACGCGCCCGCGACCTCGCGCGTGCTCGCGCGGATGCTGGGCGAGGCGTTCCCGCCCGAGGTCGTCGCCGTCGTGGAGGGCGGCGTGGAGGAGAGCCGCGCGCTACTCGATGAGCGGTGGGATCTCATCTTCTTCACCGGAGGCACGCAGGTGGGGCGGACCGTCGCCGAAGCGGCGGCCCGGCACCTGACGCCCACCGTCCTGGAGTTGGGCGGCAAGAGCCCCTGCATCGTCGACCGGAGCGCGGACCTGGAGGTCACCGCGCGCCGCATCGCCTGGGGCAAGTACGTCAACGCCGGGCAGACCTGCATCGCGCCGGACTACGTGCTCATCCCTTCCGATCTCCAGGAGCGCTTCACGGCCCTGGTCCAGAAGGCCGTCCGGAGCTTCTACGGCGACGACGCCAGCGCGAGCGCCGACTACGGCCGCATCGTCAATGACCGCCACTTCGAGCGCGTCAGCGCGCTCGCGGCCCATGGAACGATTGCCTTCGGCGGCGAGCGCGACGCCCGGAGCCGCTACTTCGCGCCCACCGTCATCACCGGCGCGCCCCTGACGAGCCCGCTGATGCAGGAGGAGATCTTCGGCCCCCTGCTCCCGCTGGTCGCCTGCGAGAACGTGGACGACGCCATCCGCTTCGTGCGCGCCCGCCCCAAGCCGCTCGCCCTCTACACCTTCGCGCGGGACGCCGCGGTGAACGAGCGAGTGCTCGCGGAGACGTCCAGCGGCGGCGCCGTCACCAACGACGTGTGCGTCCACTTCGCCGCGGAGGGGCTGCCCTTCGGCGGCGTGGGCGAGTCCGGCCTGGGCGGCTACCACGGCCAGGCCAGCTTCGACGCCTTCAGCCACAAGAAGAGCGTGGTGAAGCGGCCGTTCGCGCTGGACATGAAGCTGCGCTATCCGCCCTACACCGGCAAGCTGAACCTCTTCCGCCGCTTCCTGTGACGGGCCGGGGAGCGCGGTCCCTTCCGCGCCCCCCTTCCCCGCGGGTTACAGCGTCTTCATGTACTCGATGAGGGCCCAGCGCTCGGGGTCGGTGAGCGACTGGGTGAAGTCATGTCCGCCGTTGCCCAGCCCGTAGAGGTGGGAGTTGAAGATCATGCGCGAGCGGATCTGCTTCTGGGTGATGGGCGGCGGCGACTGATAGGCCAGCGAGTTGTGGTTGGCGACGGTGTTCGCGATGTTCGCGAAGAGGATGTCGGGCGTCGCCATCTCCTGGCTGCAGGGGATGAACGGGTCGCGCGTCGGCACGTCCGCGCACGCCAGCGCCGACACCTTCCAGCCCAGCTTCGCGAAGTCGTAGGACGCGTAGCTCGAGTCATAGCCCGCGTTGGTCCCCAGCACGTTGGCGGAGGTCTGCTGGCGCTTCCACACCTTGGGCCGGTCCGACGGCTTCAGCACGTCCCAGAGGGTGGGCACGCTGCCGTTGTGGAAGAACGGGGCGGAGGCCCACGCGCCGTAGAGCGGCGGCGCGATGTACCCGAACGGGTTGATCCACGCGTTGGGGCCCTCCGGCGAGTACACGGGGCCCAGTCCCTTGTCGTACAGGCTGCGCGGCACGCGCCGCACCGCGCTGGTGATGATGTCGTCGTAGAAGGGGCCGTGGTTGGGGTGCTGATCATTGTGCGCCAGGAAGGACGTGTTCCAGGCCCTGCGCTTGCGCACGTCCGCCATCAAATCCTTGCGCGCCGGGTCCGTCCGGATGGTCTCGATGGGCGTGATGACGCCCGCGATGCCCTTGAGGCGCGGATCCGGCAGGTAGGCGGGGTTGGCGGCGTGGCGCGGCGAGTAGACGCCGTGGCATGACGCGCAGGAGCCGTTGCCCTCGGCCTTGGGGATGTCCGCGTTGGCGCCGTTCGCCCAGAGGTCCCGCTCATGGAAGAGCACCGCGCCCTGCTCGGCGAGCGCGGTGTTGACCGTCTTGGGGTAGGCGGGGGGCGACAGCGAGAGGAAGAAGTTGTCGTTGTCCTCGAACTCGGCGGTCAGCGCCCGGCGCTGCGCGGCCGAGCGGCCCAGGTTCGCGACGCCGAAGGCCATCTCCGAGCGGACGTTGTCGGACGTCAGCGCGCCGTCCCAGAACTGCCGCGTCTTGAAGGAGCGCTGCCACCAGTTGGGCGCGCGGGACATGCCGCCCGCGTGGGACGGGAAGAACTCGAGCAGGCTGGGCGCCAGGGCGAGCGAGTCCATGTCGAAGAGGGCGGGCAGCATGTCCACGATGCCGATGGCGTCGCTCGTGCCGCGGCCCACGCTCCAGGGGATGGGCGCGATCTGGAAGACGTTGCCCACGACGGTGGAGCGGAAGAAGTCGGACTGGATCAACCCCGCGTCCACCGCGTCGTTCGAGCGCCCCCACGAGAAGCCGGCCTCCTGCTCAGTGCCCAGCCGCGAGTCGTGGCACCCCGAGCAGGTGGAGGCGATGGCGCCCGTGTAGCGCCCGTTCGCGTCCTTCTCCTGCACGAGCCCCAGGGGGAGCTGGCCGCTGCCACCATTGGTGAGGTTGGGGTTCTCCCACGGCAGCGGGTAGGGGTTGCGGAACGGCGCCTTCGACAGGCCGTAACGCTTGATGACCTGCTCGTCGAAGTCCGAGGGGCGGATGGGGTAGCCCCAGAGCATGAAGAGGTTGTAGTAGGCGAGCGAGGTGGTGAACGCCTGGAAGTAGGTGCGGCCCTCGATGTTCGCGCGCCCGCGGGCGACGCTCGCGCGGAACTCGCCGCACGTCTGGGGGTTGGGCGGCAGGTTGGAGATGAACGGCGCCGGGGGCGTGTGCAGGTCCACCCAGTACGCGTTGAACTGGACCGCCGCCCCGGGCTTGTTGACGCCCGGCGCCACCAGCGTGCGCGGGTCCAACGGCAGCGGCGTGGAGTCCGGCTTCCCGTTGCAGGCCGCCGCGAACGGCGACCGCACCGCCGTGGTCTCTAGGAGCGGCAGTGGGTCGGCGGCAGCCGAGCCTCCGACGAATAAAAGGACCAGGGAACTCGGACACGCCCACCTACGGCTCCATCGCAGTCTCATGCACGGCCTCCGACGCCTATTGGCACTTTGACAACAAGAAACCTTGTAGGCCCCGGATTCCAGGTCCTCAATACGCAGCGCGTTAGCGTGTCTGGGAAAAACAAAGGGCCCGGAACGGTTGGTTCCGGGCCCTCAGGTGTTCGTGGATGTTTGCGTCTTGGGTCAGAGCACGCCGGGGGACGCCTTGGCCTGCGTCCTGGCGAAGATTTCACGCAGGCGGGTGGCGACCTTGGGCATCACGTCCTCGAAGGCCATCTCGGTGGACTGCCGCAGGGCCTCCTGCCCCGCCATCGCCCCACCGAGCCACGCCGAGGCCGCCTTGCTCTTCTGGGACTCGCCCTCGATCAGATCATTCACCTGGACGGCGTCCTGGCTCCCCCGGGAGCGCACCGTCAGCTTCAACTGCGAAACGAAGCCACCGCCGTTGACGTCGAAGTAATTGATCTCCGGAACGATGAGCACGTCCGCGTCCCCCATGTCTTCGGGGCTGGAGGCCTCCTGCACGGACTGGAAGACGGTGCCCAGCATCTGCGGGAAGCTGCGCGTGAGCCCTTCGCCAATGGTGATGTTCCAGGTGTGCCCGGCGCCCAGGACGAAGTAGCTGTCCGAGTCGATGCGCGCCTTCTGCTCGGGGGAGATGAAGTAGCGCGCGCGGAGCGCCAACGGAGTCCCCGCGTTGGACATGGGCGCGGGGCTCGGCCGCACCTGGTGGGTACAGCCGACGAACGCGAGCAGCGCGAACAAAGGCAGAACAAGGTTTCTGGGCATGGCGCCTTCCTAGCCCACTCCCCCGTCCTGCCCAATCCCTCCCAGGTACGAGCCGCTGGAATGGGCAGGTGCGTCCAGACCCGGGAGTCTGGACACCCGTCACGCCGCGGTCACGCCTGTCATTCGAAGGTGATGGTCAGGTCATGCAAAACCGCCTCGCACCCCGTCCTGCTCCCCGCCTCGTTGCCCGCCGTGTCGCCCACGCAGGTGAGGCTCTTCACGATGCGCGTGTTCCCAGGCACCTGCGGGAACTGGAACGCGTCCAGCGAGTGCCCCGTGTCGAAGTAGTGGTGGCTGAACTCCGGACCGCACCCGGGGAAGTCCATGCTGGGGCACGGGTTCGGCGACAGGGCCGTGATGCGGGTCGGGGTCGTGGCGATGTGGTAGAAGCGGTCGCCGTGGACGCCCGTGGTGCCGGGCACCTCGCTGCCCCAGATGCGCATGGCGATCCACAGCTCGTTCAGGTTGCGGATCTGCAGCTCGAAGTCGATGTCCATCTGGGGACCGTGCCCCGCGAAGTCCGCGTCGCCCGACACCCTCGGCGGGACGAAGAACGGCATGGATCGACGCATCATGGCTGACTCCAGACAGCGAAAGGGAAACGCCAGGCAACCGGCCCGCGCTTCCCACGGGGCGGCCACCACTCCGGCGGACTGGATGGCGGCGGAGGACAACTACGTCCAGGTGCACGTGGGCGAGCGCAGCCACCTCCTGCGTCAGCCCATGCGGCAGCTGGAGGCCCGGTTGGATCCGGAGCGCTTCGTGCGCATCCACCGCTCCACGCTCGTCAACCTCCAGCGGGTCCAGGAGCTGCGCCCCCTGCCCCATGGCGAGTACCAGGTCATCTTGCGCGACCGCACCACGCTGAAACTCAGCCGCGGCTACCGCGAACGTCTGGGCCTGCTGCTGGCCCAGGGATGAAGACTCCCACCTATTGACCCAAGGCAGGGAAAGCCCGTTTGATTCAACAATGCTCAACCAAACCCCTGAGTACCAGTCCTGTATCCAGAGTTCCGAACGGGTGTCCTGGCGTCTGGATGAGCTATTGCCAAAGGACACCGTGCTCGACTTCAGCCACCGGTTCCTTTCAGACGCGCTGACCGGGACGGAAGCCATTCCCTTCCTGAGCGCGGAGGAGCGGCTGACGTTGAATCACATCCGCTCCAACAGCTACGCGCACCTGTTCCTGTTCCTGGAGGAGTACGCCGTCGCCCTGGCCGCCCAGCGCGCCGGCCTGGAGCTTCACGGGAACGGGACGCACATGCGGGCGCTCTTGCGCTTCACCGAGGAGGAGCTGAAGCACCAGCAGCTCTTCGCGCGCTTCACCGGCGCGTTCGCGAAGGGCTTCAAGGTCGCCCCTGCCCTGCTCGACAACCAGGTGGAGGTGGCCCGGGCCATCATGTCGAAGTCGAACCTGGGCGTGCTGATCTTCAACCTGCACATGGAGCTGATGACGCAGCAGCACTACCAGGAAACGGTTCGCGGAAACAAAGACGAGACGTTGGATCCGCTGTTCTGCAACCTGCTCAAGCACCACTGGCTGGAAGAGGCGCAGCACACGCGGCTGGACTTCCTGGAGGCCCAGAAGATCCTCGCCCAGGAGCCCGAAGCCCTGGACGCGGCCCTGACCGAGTACGCGGAGCTGCTCCAGGCGCTGCGAGGCACCCTGAACGCGCAGCTCGCGTTGGATCTCCAGACGCTGGAGAAGGCGGTGGGGCGCACGTTCACGCCCACAGAACGCCAGCAGTTGTCCGAGTCCCAGGAGCGTTCGTATGTCTGGGGTTTCATCGGGATGGGAATGAAGGCGCCCCTCTTCCTCTCCCGCCTGCGCGCGCTCTCTCCCCTCGCGGAGCAGCGCGTGCTGGAGTTGGCCCCGACGTACTACTGCGCCTGAGCCCCCGCTGAAGCTCAGCGAGCGCCTGGGCCTGCCGGGGGCCCGGGGGTGAGGACTCCCGCCGAGGTGGCCTGGAGCCGGCAGCGCGCCTCGGCGGCCCGCGCCTGCACGGCGTCCTCGTGCTGTCCCAGCGACAGCATGAGGGCAGCGGCCCGCGCGTAGTGCTCCGCCGCCAGCTCGGGCGGCAGGACCTGTTCGTCGGAGCGCGCGGACGCCATCAGGTGCGGCAGTGCCCGCTCCGTCCGTCCGGCGCCCAGCCAGTGGTGCGCCAGGAGGATGGAGGGAGCGCCGACCTCCTCGAACATCGTGGCGAGCCGGGCATGCAGCACGCGCTCCTCGCCCGGCCCCATCCCCGCCAGGACCGCCTCCATCACCAGGTCGTGGCTGAAGCGCTCGCCCAGGAGGACCTGCGCCGCCTCCAGCTCCGCGAGCGCCTCGTGCGCCTCTCCCGGCTTCACCTGGAGCACGCCAGGCACGAGCGAGGTCTGGAAGAAGGCCCCCGCCAGCGCCGCGACCCGCGCGCACTGGAGCGCCAGCGGGGACAGCCCCTCCAGACGCCGCTGGATGAGGGGGCCCACGCGCCCCGGAGGTGGCAGCCGCTGGGGCCACTCGCGGTGCAGCGAGTCCGTCTCCAGCAGGTGCTTCAGCGTCTCCACGACGTACAGGGGATTGCCGCCCGTGTAGCGGGCCAGGGCCTCCAGGTGCGCCTCCGCGCCCGGCAGCCCCATGCCCGCCACCATGCGCTTCACGTCCTCGTCCGTCAGCGCGTCCACCTCCACGACGCGCGCCAGCCCCGCCTCCACGAGCCCCGCCACGTGCATCCGCGTCTCGGGCGACAGCTCTCCCCGGCGGTAGCAGTCGATGAAGCGCAGGCTGCGGGCGCCCGGAGGGGCCGCGTCGGCCAGCCGGGAGAGCGCGAAGGTGAAGGCCCGGGCGCTGGCCGCGTCCCAGTACTGCACGTCGTCCGCGACGCTGATGTCCTCGTGCTCGTGAAGCAGTTGGAGCGCCACCACGATGGCGTCGTAGAAGCGCAGCATGCCGGCCTCGGAGTCCAGGGGCGGCAGGAGCCGCGCATCTCCCAGCTCGGGCAGGATGCGCGACAGCTCGGTGCGCACCCGGTCCGGCAGCTTCACGTCCGGCCAGCGCCGCAGCTGTGTGCGGAAGGCGCGCGCCTGGGACGCGAACGGCACGTCCCGGTCCCCCGCTCGCGCGTCGATGCGTCCCCAGCGCCCCTGCGTGGCCGCGAACTCCTCCGCGAGCCGCGTCTTTCCGCTGCCGGGCTCACCGGAGATGAACAGCAGCTGGCCCGCCTCCCAGCCGGCTTCCAGCTGCCGCCACGCCGCGTCCCGGCCCACCAGCACCGGAGGACGCAGCACGGACAGGGGCAGCGAGGGCCGAGCCCCCTGCGGTGAGCGACGATGCCGCGGGGCCTGCTCCACCTCCCGCACCAGCGCGAGCGTCTCCGGCATGGGGGTAACGCCCAGCTCCCGGTCCAGCACGTCACGCAGGTGCTCGAAGGTCGCGAGCGCGGCGCCCCGGTCGCCCCGCAGGTAGTGCAGCCGGATGAGGTGGCGGCCGGCCTGCTCGGATTCGGGCTCCTGCCGCGCCCACGTCTGCGCGAGCCCCAGGGCGGCGGTCCAGTCCCCCGCCGCGGTGAGCTGGGCGATGCGGGCCTCGCGCGCCTCGCGCACCCAGCCCTCGATGCCCGCGCGGGCGCCATCCAGCCAGCGCGCGAGCTCCGGGCAGTCATCGAAGTCGAAGCCGGCCAGCAACGTGCAGCCTTCGGCGTCGATACACGCCAGGGCCTCCGCGGGGGCGCGGGCCTCCGCGGCGGCCTTGAGGCACGCGGCGTCCACGGACACAGGCGAGGCCAATGCCAGCCGGTCGGTGTCGCCCTCCACCAGGGGGGCTTCCTCCGTGGCGACCCGCAGGCGGCGCAGCAGCTGCCTCAGGTTGCTTCGCACCGTCGTTGGGGATGAATCCGCCCACAGGAGGGACGCGAGCGCGAACTTGGGCGAGGGGCCTGCAGTGCCAGCCACGCCAGCAACGCCGCGGTGCGCCGCTCCAACCTCACGCGTTGACCGTCGGGGCCACACAGTTGCGCCAGCCCCAGGACCCGCACCCGCCATTCCCTGCCATCCACCGGAAGTCTCCCCAGGTTTCACGCCCGCATGCGAAGCGCGCACCTTACTCGACCAGACGTGGAAGCAGGCTATCGGTGGCAGCTCATGTCCGGGCCTGGCGCCGTCCTCCGGCATCCAAGCCGGTGAGCGCTGGCGGGCCCGGATGGCGGGACAGCCGGGAGGCTGGAGCCACATACGGTCCGTGCGCATCCATTCCCCATGGTGGCTCTTCGACAGTGTGGGCTCGGTTGGCTGGTGTTGTCCGTGGCCTGGCCGGTGTACGCGGCGGACCCCGCGGTGTGGGGCGAAGGGATGATGGTGAAGGTCCGCCCCGACGAGACCGCGCCAGGAAGCAGCACCGAGGTACGACTCACCGCCGCGCGCAATGAGTTCGTCTCCTTCCAGGTGGCGTTGCACGGCGGCGACCAGGGCCTGCGGGGCGTGCGCGCCCGCCTGCCCGGGCTGGAGGGGCCCGTGACGCTGACGGGGCCGGACGTGACGCTGTACCGGCAGGCGTACCTCACCATCCAGCAGTCCTCCGGGCCCGGGCAGCCGGCGGGGCGATGGCCGGACGGGCTGGTGCCGGACATGGACGAGATCGTCAGGGAGCCGCGCAACGCCTTCCCCTTCGACGTGCCCGCGCACGAGGCGCGAGCTGTCTGGGTGGACGTGCACGTGCCCGCGAGCGCACCGCCGGGCGAATACACGGGCACGGTGACGGTGGAGGCGGAGGGCGGCTTCCAGCGGCAGGTGACCGCGAGGCTGACGGTGTTGGACGCGGTGATGCCGAGCACGTCCTCGCTGGCCTCGGCGTTCCCGCTGTTGCCGTCGCAGGTGTGCCGCGCGCACCTGGGCAAGAATGACTGCACGCCCGCGGAGCTGCAGCCGCTGCTCGTGCGCTACCAGCAGCTGTCGCTGGAGCACCGCCTCACGCAGCCCCGGCTCTTCCTTGTCGGGTCCGGGGCCCAGGCATGGAGCGACTTCTACGCGACGTGGGGGCCCAGCCTGGATGGCACCGCGCCCTCGCGGCTGTCCGGCGCGCGGATGACGAGCGTGGAATACACGGGCCCCTTCACCGCGGGCGGCCTGGCGGACTTCGCCGGGCACATGAGCGAGCGCGGCTGGCTGGCTCGCGCCCATGCGAAGATTGGCGACGAGCCGTTCGACGCGACCACCTTCCAGCAGGTGCAAGCCACCGGGACCCTGGTGCGGCAGGCCGCGCCCGGTCTTCGCACCATGCTGACGGTGAACTCCATGCAGCTGAAGCTCAACGGCCTGGGGCCCCTCGTGGACATCGCGGTGCCGCTGGTGAACCACCTGGAGGGCACGACTCCGGACTTCGTGGGAGACCAGAGCCCGACGTACGCGGGCTTCCTTTCACGCCCTGGAACGGAGTTGTGGATGTATCAGAGTTGCGCGAGCCACGGCTGCGCGCCCGGAAGCATCATGCCGGAGAACCAGCCGGGGTCGGGCTGGCCGTCCTACATGGTGGACCGCCCCGCGGCGAAGGCCCGCGCGATGGAGTGGCTGGCCTTCCGCTTCGGCGCCAAGGGGGAGCTGTACTACGAGACAGGGGCCATGCTCCCCACCGCATGGACGGACCAGTACCACTTCGGTGGCAACGGGGACGGGACGCTGTTCTACCCGGGCACGCCCGCGATGATTGGCGGGAAGACGGACGTGCCGGTGGCCTCCCTGCGCCTGAAGCTCATCCGCCAGGGCATGCAGGACCATGAATGGCTCAAGGCGGTGAGCGACGCGGGAGACCCGGCCTTCGCGCTCCAGGTGGCACGGGAGCTGATTCCCAATGCCTGGCAGGTGCCGGATGACGGCGCCATGTTCGATGCGGCGCGGCTGCGGCTCATCCAGCGCTATCAGGAACTGACCACGGGCAACCCATCCGCCCCGCGAATGGGCGGGGAGCCTGTGTCCATGCCCCTGGAGCCGCAGGTTCCCGGCGGTCCGGGGCAGCCGGGTGGGCAAGGCAGCGCGGACGGCTGCGGCGCGGCCCCTGGCGTCTCCGTGGCGGGAGTCCTGCTATGGGCGGCCTGGGCGCTGGGCGGGACACGCCGGGCGCGGGGGCGGCGGCACCCTCACGGTGTCTCGGGCAGCTGAAGCCCCGCCTTCAGCAATTCGGTCTTGATGGCGCGGGACTCCCGGGCCCGCGTCACGAGGATGTCCCCGTGCATGCCTCGCTGCTCCCGGACGCGGACCCCTCCCGCGACGAGGGCCTGAAGGACCTGCACGGCCTTTGCCTCCGTGCAGAAGTCCCCCGAGCGCAGGGCCTGGGCATACAGATAGGTGCCCGGCTCCTCCGCGATGGCCTCACGAGACATCTTGCCCAGCAGTAGCGAGACAACCTCCGCGCTACAGCCGTCCGCGGCCAGGTTGAGCGGAGAGCTGTTGTAGAGCCTGGCATCCACGCGCGCGCCGGCCTCCAGCAACAGCTTCATCATCGTGGGGTCGCCCTTGTCTTCACGAAGCCGCCGCGCCGCCTCCAACAGCAGGACAGGGCTCCCAAACCCCGGCCCATTCGGGTCCGCCCCCGCCTTCAGCAGGAGCCGCACGACCTCCGCGTGTCCCTTCCTCACGGCCAGTTGCAACGAGGAGTTCAACTCACCCGACTGGGTGCGGGGTGAAGCGCCCATCTCGAGGGCTCGCGCCACCTGCGCGCTGAGGCCCGCCTGCGCCAGCGGCTGGAGTGGCGGACGCACCCCACCCTCCAGCAGGGCATCCACCATCGCGGGACTCACGGCGTCGAAGTCGCTGAGCCAACGATGAAGGAGGGCGGCCCCTTCGCGGGACGGGTCGGGCCCCCCCGCGACGAGCACGGCACGCATCAACGCGACGTCCTTGTGGGCGAGGGCCTGCCCCATGGCGTACTGGATGACGGAGGGGGAGATGGCCCCACGCCCCTGCCGGGCAAGGCGCTCCACCAGGGGGGGCTTGCGCGCAACGGCGGCGGCGAGGAAGTCCGCATCCAACAGACACGCGGTCCGGGCGGAGGCGCCCGCGTCCACCAGACGCTTCTCGATGCGCTTCAGGCCCTTGAAGCGAGCGAAGCACACCGCGCTCCATCCCGGCGGTGGCCAGTACCGTTGATGCCGGGGAACGATGAGCAATGGATCCGCCCCCGCATCCAGCAGGACGTTGGCGGCCTTCTCCTTGCCTTCTTCACACGCCACCATGAGCGGGGAATGCACGCGAGGGTGAATCATCTCATCCGTGCTGTTGATGGACGCGCCCTTCGCCAGCAACGCACGCAAGGCCACGGCATCGTCATCCAAGATGGCGCGCATCACCGGCGGCGTATGAGGCCTGGGGGAGGTCGCCTGCGCGGTACGCCCGCACATCAGCAGCCCCAGAAGCACGGAGAGGAAGGTCGCACGGCGGGCGGAACATGGGGACATGGAGTGCTCCGGTGGCATGGCTAGGGGCTCAGCAGCTTTCGCAGCCGCGTGTCTTTCGTCCGCCGCTGGAGCGCTTCCAGGCAGAGCGCGCGACGGGAGCGGGCTCCCGCCGGCTCCCCGTCCTCGTCCAGACACTCCAGCAACTCCAGGTCGAAGCGCGTGAAGGGCTCGATGTCCACGGCCTGCCGCAGCTCCCTGGCGGACCTGCGTCCCATGAGGGCCTGCACCCACTGCCTCAAGCAGTGTCGAACGGCGTCTGGCTTCTCCAGCGCATCCAGGCACTGTCCGGGGCGCGTAACGCCTTCGGTGCGGCGATGGCCGGACGGCCCTTCAGGCTCGCTGCCGCGATAGCGGATGCCGGGCCGCTTCGCGGTGACGGCGCAGTCCTCCGGGCAGTTGCAGCGCTGCTCATGGACATCACACACGCCATCGCCACACGCCAGGCAACTGGGCATGTCGGTCGGGTCGCGCTGCGGTTCGCAGGTGTCGTCCGGGGTCAGCTCGCCGCAGCGGCTCACCAGCCCGGGGCAGCACGGCTCGCCCAGGCCATGGACACTCACCGAGCCACACGTGCGGTCCCTCGGGCGGTTCATGCGGGAGGCGCAGAACGGCTGACCATCGCAGTACGTCAGCCGGATGCAGTGCTCGGGAGATTCACCACACCGCTCTGGAGGGAGGCCCTCGCACCAGACGTCGGGTGTTGGCACCGGCGCGGAGGGCTCGGGCTTCGAAGAGCAGGCGACCAGCGCCAGCCCCAGGAGCGCCGTGAACAGCGAGAGCGGGACGCGGCTCCGTTTTCGAGTTCTTCCCATCGGCACGCTCCTCCACCGGATGCCCATCCGGGGTTCCCAGTCTAGACTCCCCGCATGAACCTCGTCCGTGGCATCGCCCTCTTCGCGACCGCCCTGTCCCTGCTGTCCGGCTGCGCGACGCTCGACACGTCGAACATGTCGCCCTCCTGCCGCGACCAGTACGACGCCTGTCTCGACGGTTGCCAGCCGCTCGGCCGGCCCGCATCGAGGCAGCCGCCGGACTCCGCGCAGGGCTACGCGGAGCGGCTCACCCCCGATACGCAGACGCCGGCCTGCACCGAATCCTGCAAGCAGCAGGCGAAGACCTGCTCCTGAGCCCATGGCCCCGGAGCGCTACGAGACGCTGGACGGCTCCACGCCGGACGTCACCCCGCTGGCGGCGGAGGTCGGGCTCAAGCAACCGTTGAGCGCCTTCACCCTGCTGGAGGGAGGCGACGTCTTCGAGTCGCGCGGAGGCCGTCCTCCCGCCGAAGGCCCCGCGCGGGCGCGCGCCTATGTGAGCGCGAAGCTGGAGCTCAAGACCTACGGCGCTCCGGCGGCGCAGGTGAAGCGGGTGCAGGAGGAACTCATCCGGCAGCTGGCCGGGAACCTCCAGCTCATCGCCCGCATGGAGGCCGCGAGGCCCCTGACGCTGGAGCTGATTCCCCCCGGGCACGCGCTGGCGAAGTACGGCTATCCCCGGGCCGTGTCCCCCCAGGCCGCGGGCCTGTTCTGGGACCATCCCGACTGGCCCCGGGCACGAATCGCGCTGCGGCAGGACCGGCTGGAGTCGGAGCAGTACCTGGTCTTCCACGAGATGGCGCACGCCATCCAGGGGCTGGCCTTCACCCAGAAGGAGAGCGAGCTCATCTACCGCACGATGCTCCGCACGTACCGCAGCCGCGCGGCGGTGGACGAGGTCTTCGCCATCTACAGCGAGCGCGAGTTCGTCACCGGCGTCTCCGCGCACGACCTGCGCGCCCCCGGCGTGTACGGCATGGCCCGCCAGCGGTGGAACGAGGAGCACCTGTTCACCCGCTTCGTGCGAAACCTCTATTTCCCCTACAAACCCCTCGCGGGCGGCACGGCGGGAATGACTCCATCCAGCTTCGGTTGAAGCGTTTTCCCGGGTGCACGACGCCGTCCGGCTCGCGAGGCATGCGCGCGGATTGAAGCCCGATTCCGCCGCATGGTAGGAGGAGGCGGGCCGGTCGCCTCGACGGAACATCATGGACTCCCCCGGTGCTGAGCGGCCTCGTCGGCGGTTGACGCGAATCATCGCGGGCGCGGCCCTGATCCTCCTCGCGACGTTCGTCCTCCTCCTCATCGCGGTCGTGACCGCGCTCCACCACCTCGACCACCCCTGGCTGAAGTCGCACGTCGTCTCGCAGGTGGAAGCGGCCTCGGGCGTGCGGCTGGACTACCAGACCGCGCGGATCGACGTGCTCTCCGGGCTGCGAATGGAAGGCCTGGTGGTGTGGACCCCGCCGCCGTTCCAGGACGTCGCGCCCGAGTTCGTGCGCGTCGGCACGCTGGAGGCCGCGTGGTCGTTCGGGGCCCTGGTGAACGGACCGGTGCGGGTGGAGCGGGTGGCGGTGCGCGACGCGACCGTGGTCCTGGTGGCGGATGAAAAAGGGACCACGTCGCTCACGAACCTGACCGGACCGCCGGAGCCCGAACCGGTGGAGGAAGTGTCCCCCGGAACCTCCCGGCAGGTCGCGAACCTCTTCGCCTCCTCGTTCCCCGTCTCGAGCATCCAGCTGTCCAACGTGTCGCTGACCTATGTCCGCGTCCAGGGCGGCGCGGTGGTGGACCGCTGGTCGCTGCGCGGACTTGAAGCCGGAATCGAAGCGACGCCCCAGGACAAGAGCTGGAAGCTCCTCGTGGACCTCGGCAAACCCGGGAAGCCGCTGGCCCTGACGCTGAACCGTGAAGCGCCCGCCGCCGAGGCCCTGCTGGAGCTGGCCCTGTCCGTGGAAGCCAGCACGGGCGCCGCGCACGTGAAGGTGGACCTGGACGTCGCGAAGCAGACCTTCGATCCGCGCTTCACGCTCCGCTCACTGCTGCACGGCGCGGTGACAGCGAAGTTCGACACGGAGAAGCAACACACCACCATCGAGCTGGCGCGCACGCAGCTGACCGACAGCGCCGAGGTCCAGGCCCAGGTGGTGCTGCCAGACGCGGCGGAGATCGCACCGGTCCTGACGCAGGCCCTGGCGGACGTGGACCTCGGACGGTTGATGCGATGGATCCCCGAGGACCTGCGCCCGTTCTCCCTGGAGCGAGGCAAGGTGCACCTGGAGGCCCGGGAGGTCACGCTCAGCGACATGCCCCAGCTGGGAGCCCAGGGCCGGCTCGGGCTGGACGTCGACGTGGCGAAGCTCCTCCTCGTGCAGCAGGCGCTCAAGGTGGAGCTTGGCGAGGGGCGCATCTCACTGACGGCGACCCCGGATGCCCCCCAGGGACTGGCCGCACGGATCGCGTTCGCGCTCCAGGGGCTGGACGTCGGGGGCGCCACGCCGCTCCGCGTTCCGAAGGCCTCCGGCGAGCTGACGGGGCATCAGCTGCGGCCCGACCTCGCCTCGCCCTTCAGGGTCGCGGGGGACGCGGCCCTGTCCGCCAGGGTGGAAGCCTTGGACGTCCGCGCCTCCGGATACCGAGCGCTGGCGGAGCGCCTGGGTTTCAACCTCCAGCTACCCCTGACGGCGAAGCCCCCCTTCGCGCTGAAGGCGGACCTGCCCGTGGAGGCGCTGCGGGTCACCGCCGAGGGCCGCGAGGTGCTGAAGGGGCCCGCGCGCGTGCAGCTCCACGTGACGGACGCCTTCCCCACGATGGAGGAGCCACGGCTGAGCAAGGCCCGCGCAAGGCTGGAGCTGGACGTGGGCACGCTGCACGCATCGCTGGACGCCACGAAGGGCATCGACGACGTGGCGTACACGCTGGACGCCTCGCTGCCGGACCTCGTCATGGCACGGCCCTTCATCCCGGATGACGTCGCCGCACGCTTCCCCTGGAAGCAGCTCGCCGTGGCGCTGACCTCCAAAGGCAGACTGACGGCCCTCTTCGCGCCCTCGCCGCGCGTGGATCACCAGACGGAGCTGCGCCTGGGGAAGCCCGGCTGGGACGACATCTCGGCCGCCAGCACCACCCTCGCGCTGCGCTCCCAGGGAGACGCGTGGAAGCACAAGGGAGACGTGGACCTGAAGGTCGAAGGGCTGCGCATTGGAGAGACCGACGCGGGCACCCAGCACCAGACGCTGACGTTCGACGTCGACCGCCGCAAGCTCTCGCTCAAGTTGGGGCTCAACGGCCGTGAGGGCCTGAAGGTCGCAGCCGACGCGGCGCTGGCGTTCAACCCGAAGGCCCGCGCGCTCCGCATGGACGTGAAGGGCGACTTCCCGCCGCTGGGCCCCCTGTCGCCGCTGCTGGCGAAGGCGCGGGTGCCCCCGGAGGTAGACCCCTCCAAGCTGGCGATGACCGGCGAGCTGCACGGCACCCTGACCGGGCTCATCACGCACCTGGGCTCCGACGGCAGCTTCCGCCTGGCCCCCATGCCTCCGCGCGCCGCCAGCTTCGAGGGCAAGGCCCACATGGACCTGCGCGGCGTGCGCTGGAAGCAGGCGGACCAGACCATCCACGTGCCCGCGCTGCGCTGGCAGGGCGAGTCCCATGCCGAGGGTTCCCAGCGCACCGTCCGCACGACCCTGGCGGTGGAGAAGCTCACCGTCAGCATGAACGACCGCCGGTTCACCTTCGCGGACCTGTCCAGCGACAGCGCCGCCACCTTCACCGACCAATGGGAGAAGGGGGACATCGAGCTGAAGCAGCTCGTGAAGGTCCGCTCGATGGAGCAGAAGCCGGCGCTGCCCTACCCCGTCCAGGACGTGGAGGCGTCGTTCTCCGTCGTGCGCAAGCCCACCGGCGTCATCCGCATCCCGGACCTGAAGCTGTCCAATGGCGGCACCCAGACGCTGCTGAAGGTCCGGGGACGGCTCGACCTGAGCAATGAGCAGCAGCGCATGGGGCTCCGGGGCTCGCTGGAGCAGGACCTGGCCCACCTCGCGCGGCCCGGCCAGGTCGAAGGCAGCGGCAAGGTCACGGTGGACTTCCGGGTGGCGTCGCCGGACCTGGCCGTCTTCCGCACCTCCTCCAACCTCAAGCTCCAGGACGTGAACGTGCGGATGCCCGAGTCCGGCATCGTGGTGGAGGCCCTCAACGGCGACGTGCCGCTGACGGAGAACGTGGAGGTCTCCCAGGACGGCGTGCGGCTCTTGAACGACCTGGACGTGAATCCGTACTCGATGCTGCGCTTCGCGGATCAGCACCCGCTGCTCACGCGCAGCGGCTTCATGTCCGCGGACCGCATCACCACGCCGTGGGTGACCATCGCGCCGCTGGCGGGCAACCTGGCCATCAACCAGAACGTGTTCTCCATGAGCCAGCTGGAGATGGGCGTCCGAGGAGGACGCATCACCGGCCAGTGCATGCTGGACTGGCAGGGCAAGAACTCCACGCTGGAGACCCACGTGCGGGTGACGGGCGTGAAGTCCTCCCGGGGTGAGCCCTTCGACGGCAACGCCGCCATGGTCATCTCCGCCAGGGACCGCAGCATCAACGGGCGCGCGGAGATTCTGCGCATCGGCAACCGGCACCTGCTGGACCTGCTGGACCTGGAGGATCCGCACCACACGGACCCCGCCACCAACCGCGTCCGCTACGCGCTGGGCGTGGGGTATCCGGAACACGTGCGCGTCAGCTTCAAGCAGGGCTTCGGCAGCCTGCTCATCACCATGGGCGGCCTGGCCCGGCTGATCAGCATCAACGAGATCCGGGGCATCCCCCTGGGCCCCATCGTCGACCGCCTCATCACTTCCATGACCCCTCCAGAGGCCCTGCAATGAGACACCGTGGGTTGCTGCTCGTGGCCGCCCTCGCGGCTTCCGGGTGCATCAGCGCACCGGAGATCGTCATGGTGGACCGGGCGACCGCGCTCGAGGAGCAGGCCGCGGGCTCGTACAAGGACGTGGAGCAGCGGCTGGCGCGCGCGGGCATGAACCCCACGCCGGTGCCGCTCACGCCCAACCAGCTGGAGGACCTGGGCATCCAGCCTCCGCCGCTGGTGGAGAACCTGGGCAAGACGCAGGCGGACCGCATGGACGACCTGGTGCGGCGCCACTGCGTGGGCGAGGGCAAGGACGGGCTCCTGGTGGTCACCCGGCGCCAGTGCACGGCCGGGCGCGTGTCCGCGGATGACACCGCCCTGGTGGAGCGGGTGAACCGGGCCCGGCGCCAGCTGTGGCAGTGGATGAAGACCGTGCGCCCCGGCGTGCCGGAGGCGACGCTGCGCCAGAACTGGCGCCAGGCGCACGCGGAAGGCGTCGTCTGCGGCGGCTGGGTGGAGGCCGAGGACGGCACCTGGGGAGAGAAGAAGTGCTGACGCGCCCTGGCCGCTGGCTCCTGGCCCTGGCCGTGCTCGTCGCGGGCGGAGCCTGGGCCCAGGACGACGAGAACGACGGAGGCATGGTCCTGCCCGAGCGGCTCACGGTGGGCATGGGCGACCAGTTCCTGGGACAGCTGGGGCCCGACGAGAACTCGCTGCTGTTCGTGTCCAACCGGGACATCGCGACGGAGATATTCCTCCAGGACCTGGAGAAGGGCCGCGAGCGCCGCCTCTTCGACGAAGGCGCGGACGTGACGTGGCCGCGCATCAGCCCCAATGGCAAGCAGCTGCTCTACATCTCGTTCCGCACCCAGGCCGGCGGCCAGCTCTGCGTGAGGGACCTGCCCGAGGCCAAGGAGCGCCGCTGTCTGGAGGAGGAGCTCAGCGCGCTGCAAGCGGAGTGGATCGACGACACGCACATCGCGCTGGTGAGCCGCGCGACCATCCAGGGCGACCTGCGGCTGTCGAAGGTGGCGCTCGGGGCCGGGTGGCACGTGACGCCGCTGCTCGACCGCAACCTGACCAGCCCCACCTTCTCTCCGGATGGGCGCTGGCTGGTGTACGTCCCGGTCCAACGCTCCGTGCAGGCGGTGGGGCCGGGCTTCGCCGCGCGAGCGGCGCCGCACCTGGAGGCCGTCCGGTTGGATGTGCCCGGCGCGGCCCCCGTCCCGCTGACGCTGGACATCCCGGGGCAGACGGGCCAGCCGGTGTTCGCGCGCGACGGGCGCTCGCTGTACGTGGTGCAGTTCTTCACCGACTCCAACGGGGACGGGGTGATTGACGCGAGCGACAGCGGGGTGCTGTTCCGCGTGCCCTTCGCCTCCGACCGCGACGACGCGCCCGCCCAGGCCGCCGCCGCCAGCCCGGACCAGCTCACCAGCGAGGCCTGGAACTGCGAGTACCCGGCCCCCACCGCCGTGTCGCTCATCTCGACCTGTTCCCGGGGCCAGTCGCTGGACGTGTATCGACTGCCGCTGGATGGCCAGGTGCCCGGCGGCTGGGACGTGAAGCGCCTCAGCGAGGAGCTGGGCATGGTGGGCCGGCGCGCGGATCAGCTCATCCTCTACCGCCAGCGCCTGCTGCTCGAGACCCGGCCCAAGCTCCGCCGGTTGTTGATGATGCGCCTGAGCCAGCTGCACCTGGCCTACGGCGACTTCGACGCGGCGGACTTCTACGCCCGCCAGATGCCGAAGGTGGACGACCCCGTCACCGCCGGGCTGTCGGAGCCGTTGCGCATCCTCATCGCGCACCGGAAGGCCCTGAAGGAGCGCGACCGGGGCCGCATGGTGGACGAGCTGCAGGAGGCCGAACGCCAACGCATGGCGGCCCTGGACCCCGCCACCGCGCCCAGCCCGCCCGCCGCCGTCTACCTGCACGTCGTGCGCAGCGAGCTGGCGCAGTCGTCCGGCGACTTCACGCTCGCCCGCCAGGAGCTGGAGGCGGCCCAGCTGACCGACACCACGCCGCGCGCGGTGCTGGAGGGCTGGTACGAACAGGCGGACGCGCTGTACCGCGAGCTCGATGACCGGCAGGCGCTGGTCGCCGCAGGCATCAAGCTCTCCCGGAACAAGGTCTTCAAGCAGGACGACCAGCTCGACTTCGCGCGCGGCGCGGTCCGCGCCCTGTACCGGGGACGCCCCTACGCGGAGGCGGACGCCGCCATGGCCCAGGCGCTCGCGGCGGAGCCCCCGGGGACGCCGTATGCGTTCGCCCTGGAGCTGGGCCGCCACGTCAATGCGTTGAACGAGGAGCGCCCTCCCCGCCCCGTCCGGGACGCCCTGATCGCGTTCTACAAGCAGCAGACGGATCCGCTCCGCCGCCGCATGGTGGTGCAGGACGCCGCCGAGCGCGCGGCGAGCCTGGGCGCCGACGGAGTGATGGAGGCCCTGGCGACGCTCTACGTCGACGACGCGCCGGCCGGCACCGAGGAGCGGCGCCGGGCGGAGCGGCTGTTCCGCCGCGCGCTGATGGGCCGCGCCTACCGCCGCATGGCGCGGGACCGGATGGACGAGGCGCGCGCGGACTTCGACCTCGTGACGCGCAGGACGGGCTCGCTGGAGAGCGCGGTCGAGTCCATGAGCCTGCGCCTGCGCGCGGGCGTCGCTCCCGAGGTGGTGATCAAGGAGGTCACCACGGAGGTGCCGGGCAAGGCCAAATCACTCTCGCACTTCGTGAAGGCCTACGTGACGACGCGCCGGCTGTCCAAGCTGGATGACGACGCCCATGCCCAGGCGGTGAAGACCGGCCTCGCGGAGCTGCGCGCGGCGTGGCAGGAGCTCAAGAACCAGCGCGAGGTGCAGGCCCTCATGGGGGCCATCCACCACGAGGACTTCCTGCGAGGCCGCAACCCCGCCGCCGCCGAGCGCGCCAACCGGCACTACCTGGTCGCCCTGGACCTGGTGCGCAACAACGCGCGCTACAAGGCCATGATCCTCGGCGCGCTGGGGCTGCTGCACACGCAGGTGGGCAACTACCACATCGCCCTGGGCTACCTGGACGAGCGGGACAAGCTGCCCTACACGGACAACGGCGCGGGACTGTCGGTCTCCCTCGCCTGGGCCCGGGCGCTCCTGCACGTCAATCGCGAGGCGGAGGCCGCGCAGGCGGCGGACAAGGCCCTGGCCACGGTGGAGGCCACACCGAAGATGGAGCGGTTCCTCCCGTTGGTGACGGACCGCGCGGCGCTCTACAACCTGGCCGCGGGCCGGTTCGAACGGGCCCTGGCGCTCTACGACCGCGCGCTGCCCGGCATCGAAGCCGGCCCCCGTGACGAGGAGGGCCTGCGCAACCGGCTGGTGGTGCGGCTGGCCCGCTGCGGCGCGGCGCTGGGCGCGGACCAGCCCCAGCGCGCGCTGGAGGACCTGGACCAGGTGGACCGGGACCTGGCGACGCCCGCCGTGCGGGCCACGCTGAAGCAGGCGCACGCCACGCCCAAGTTCGTGCAGCGCGCGTATCGCATCATCGCCGCGGGGCTGCGCGCCAACGCGGAGACGCGGCTGGGGCGCATGGACGCCGCCGCCCGGGCGCTGGAGCAGCGGCGCGCCCTGTTCCTGGAGCAGTTCGACGAATTGGACCGCGACGAGGACATCCGCGCGGTGACGCTGGCGGAGCTGCGGCTGGCGGAGAACGCCGTGGACCGCCGCGACCCGGCGCAGGCGGCGCAGTGGCTGGGCAAGGCGCTGGAGCACGCCGACTCGCTGATGGCGCGCACGCACGCGCCGGTCGATGCGGGCCAATTGGACGTGCTCTGGTTCGCGGCGCAGCTGCAATCCGAGGACAAGACGCGGATGCCCTTCGACGTGCCCCAGCGGATGGAACAGGCGCGGCGGACGCTCATCGAGCAGCGCGACCCGGCCTGGCGCGCGTACCTCGCGTGGTTCAACATCTACCTCGCGCTCGACGGCAAGGTCCCTGCCTCGGCGCAGAAGCCCGCCGCGCCGGTGGAAGTCCGGACCGCGGCCGAATAGCGGCGGCAAACACATTCAGTAACGCGCGGGACATTTTCGCGGCACATGGCGGGAGCACCTTGCACCGTGTCAGCCCGGAGCCCGGGCCTGAACGGCACCCGCCCGCGCCGCCGGACCGCCCCCAGGGCATGCCGTCCGCCCAGGACCCGGCCGCCCATGAGCAGGCCCGCGGTCTGTTCGAGCAGCTCCGCGCCAACGACCTGGCGGCGTACCAGGAGGCCGAGCAGGTCCTGACGGATGCCCAGAAGTCCCAGGCCCGCACGCTCCTGGAATCGGAGCGTCGCTCCCACGGCCCGGGCCACGGCGGCCGGGGCGGTCCTCCCCGAGGCGAATAGTTCCTCACCGTCAGTCCGCCCCCCTGCCCGCCAGGACGGCCGGAAACCCGGCGGCTTGAAGTGTCGTTTCCTGAAAGTCACGAACTCCCCGTCAGGATGTCAGAGGGCCTCCGTATGTTGTCGGGCATGGAGGCGATGATGCAGACGATGTTGGTGTTCGTGCCGGTGGCCCTGCTGGTGGGCGCCGTGGTGATGATTCCCCGCTCCCGCCGCCGCGTGCGGCGATGGAAGGTGCGGGCCGGGTAGCAAGCGGATCCGCGCCCGCCGGATCCGCTCCCTTCCGAGGGAGCGGAACGTGTCGAAGGGGGCTCGAAAACAGATGCTTGACGGGGCCGAACGAGGACGGTACAAGCCGCCTCACTGAGTCACGGCGGGGCCGCGCAGGGGCGGATAGCTCAGCGGTAGAGCGGCGCCCTTACAAGGCGATGGTCACAGGTTCAATCCCTGTTCCGCCCATATAGATTTTTGTGGGGAGTTAGTTCAGTTGGTTAGAACGCCGGCCTGTCACGCCGGAGGCCACGGGTTCAAGTCCCGTACTCCTCGCCACTAGAGAGGCCCGGAACCGAAAGGTTCCGGGCCTTTCGCTTTTCTGGCCGTCCTCTCTCCTCGGCGTGGTCATCGCGCAGCCTGGCTGCATGGGGGCGTAAGTGGCCGGTGAAGCGTTTAGCTGCCGTCGGCCCGCACTTGACCATTGAGCATGCCGTGACGCCCCTCAAGAAAAGGGTGTGCGGGGGTGCACTGGTCGCGGCGCTCTCCTTCCCCGGCGTTGCGCTCTTCGTGCCCCTTCTCTGGAACACATGGCAGGCATGGGCCATGGCGCTCTCCGTCGGCGCGTGGGCGGCCCACCAACTGACGTCCAACTGGAAGGCGCTGCTCAACAAGGAGACGCGCCTCTTGAGCAGGCATCGCGCTTGCCATCGCCGCAGGTGGACCCGCCATCTTCGGGCTGCTCTGGGTGCGAACGTTCGGCCTCCGGCAGCTCGTCTCCAGGGATCCGCTGATCGCCCTCGTCGTCTTCCTCTCCCTGGGAGGACTTCTCCTGTGGAGTGTCATCCGGGAGATCACGACCGGGTGGTCGCTCGTCGCCTCTTCACGGGGGATTGAGTATTCGCGCACCAGGAGCGGAAAGCCGGGAGACGTCACCCGGATCCCAGCGCCGCAAATCGAGGACATCGACATCCGTGAGACGGATGAAGAGTCCTTCCGCAGTCTGGCCGTCGTCATCGAGCACAAGAAGGGCTTCGTGTGGATGGGGGCAGGGCTGTCCCGAGAAGAACTCGAATGGACGGAAACGATGCTGCGCCGGGCGCTGGCAACCCGCCGGGGGCCGCCAGCCGATGGAGACGCCTCTGCCTTGACTACGGAGTTGCGTCAGGGGCGCAGATGATGACCGAATTGACTTCCAGGTCATCCGGGTCATAGGTCACCGCAGTGTCCGGCCCGACGTGCCAGAGGTCGTCCGGCTGCACGGCGAAGTCGATGTAGGGACGCCATCCGTCGGCGAGCGCCGTGCGGAACGCCTCGTCCGTCACCCTCCCGTTGAAGCCGGCGGTCTGGTGGTTCACGGTCCGCAAGAGGATGCGCGAGGACCCCAGGCTGTCCCGGTAGTAGTACCTGGCGACCGCCGGAACCACGGTGGCGTCCCACTCGACCTCCCAGACGTGGAATGCGGTCACCAGATTGGCGAAGGGGCCCACTTCGTTACCCGAGGTGTGGATCATCGGGCTCGAGCCGAGGTGCGTGGTGATCGAGAACTTGTTGGGATTGTTGACCGTGCCCTTGGGGCTGTCCCACCAGGTCTCGATGAGATCGAGTTCGCCATAGCGCGCATCGCCAAAGCTGTTGCGGGCCCAGAGGGCAGGGAACGTGCCCGGCATGGGCGCCGGTATCTTGGCGTGGAAGGCCATCACGCCCTTGCCCGGAGCGAAGGTGTCTTTTCCCCTCAGCCACGCGCCCGAGTAGTAGTTCGTCCCCGCGCACTGGGCAGGGTGCTCCGCCGTGATGTTGGGATACGGATCCTGGCAGTGACGCTTGGAGGAGACCTTCAACCTGCCGCCCTCCACCTTCACGTTGGCGCGGAGCATCTTGGTGAGCTGCGTGAACGGGCCGTTGCTGGGGCTGTTGTTGCCTTGGATGACGTTCCACTTCGAGTCGTCGAGCGCATTGCCGTCGAAGTCGTCGCGGAAGAGCTCGCGGGTGAAGCCCGTGGGACAGGCCAGCACCGTGACCGGAGGCGGTGTGCTCACGGGACCCGGGAAGAGGTTCTCCTGGGGGATGACGCCCTTCGGCGTCGAGGGCGATGACCACGAGAGCTTGATCACGGAGTTGCCCGTGTTCTCGTAGTACTCGAGTACGAGCTCGTAGGACTCGCCGGCCTGGAGGGCGAGGGTCCCGGAGTTCTCGACGGCGCCGTGGTTCGTCCAGTTGTCGATGAGGCGCGTGCCGTTCACGGTCAGGCGAACGCCATCGTCGCTGGTCGTATAGAAGGTATAGGTTTCCGAGTGGTCGGCGCTGACCTTGCCCGTCCAGCGCGCGCTGAAGCCATCGGCGCCGACGCCGGAGAGGGGCGCAGCCGCTCCCCAATTGAAGTCAACGGTGGAATCGACGCGGTTCACCGGGGCGCCGGTGAGGTCGATGCTGTTGAAGTACTGCCCCTGGAGCCCGGTGCCGCGGCGGCTGGTGACGTCAAGCCAGATGATGGACGACACCAGCGAGCCAGCTGCCGCGCTGTTCTCAAAGACGAGCTCGGTGCGGAGCTGCCGGGCGTCCACGACGTCCAGGTTGGTGAAGGTATCGCTGAAGTTCGCGGGGCTGGTGGTGAGCGCGTGGGCAGGACCGGTGGCGAGCAAGGTCGCGCCGTCGTAGAGCTTCACGACGAGCGAGCCGGCACCGCCATTGATTGCCCACCCGTCGTAGTTCACGACGACCGTCGAGGCGCCGCCGGACTTCGCGGTGTCCTGATAACCCAACGTCAGGGTCGAGGACGCCCGCGCGGGGGCGCTGCGCGCGAACGTGCCGCCACGATCGCTCGCCGCGAAGGAGACCCCGTCATCCATCAGGCCGTAGATGGGCGTGCTTCCGCCACCCGCCCAGATGCCGCTCATGGCGACGTCGCTGCTGGGAGACACGCTCGACGAGACGAGCGCCGACGCAGCCGCCCTACCCGCTTCGAGGTCGTCGTCCTCCTCGGTGGAGGGGCCCTGGCAGGCCGCGAGGAGGGAGAGGGAGAAGACGGAGAGGGCCCGGAGGGGGAACATCGCTCTGCTCATGAAAAGCACCTTGATCAGCGGCGGAGTCAAGAACTCCGAACATAAATGAACTTCCATTGAAAAGCAGTATTTCCATCTGACACTGTATCAAGGCATTCAGGGCCTTCTGGGGTCGGCTCTCCCGGAGCCCTGCGTGAGCCGCGACGGCCGCGCCCCTCTCCCGTTGTGCCCGAGTACGCCCATGAACCATCGTCCCGCGTGGACTTCCCTTGCGTCCCTGTTGCTCCTCGCAGGCTGCGCTCCCGAGGACACCCCGGCTCCCGAGCAGCCCTCCACCCAGGTCCAGTCCCTGGCCGTCCCCGTGCCCGCGCGCATCCAGGCGGAGGACTACAAGACGGGCGGCGAGGGCGTGGGCTACCACGACACCACGGCGGGCAACTCGGGCGGTGTGTACCGCGCGGGCGACGTGGACCTCGAGGCCACCAGTGACGTGGGCGGCGGATACAACGTGACGTCTATCGCCGCGGGCGAGTGGCTGGGCTACACGATCCAGGTGACCCAGGCGGGCACGTACAGCTTCAAGGCGCGCGTCGCGTCCGGCGTCACGGGCACCAAGACGCTGCATCTCATCATCGACGGCTACACCCGTCCCGCCGTGAGCTTCACGCAGGCCACCGGGGCGCAGTCGTGGATGACGGTGCCGCTGGGCAGCTTCACGCTGGGCGCCAACATCCACTCCGTTCAGGTGGTGGCGGACACGGCGGGCTTCAACTTCAACCACCTGGACATCGCCCTGGACACGGGCGTGCGCGGGATGGGCGTGGACGGAAAGCAGCTCGTCCGCGACGGCAAGCCCTTCCTGCCCCGGGGCTTCAACATGGTGGGCGTGCTCGCGCCCGACGGCTGCGCCAACCCGAGCAACGTCCCCCGCAACGCGCGCAACGCCTTCGGTCAGGCGGAGCTGCTCGCCGCGCGTGACGCGTGGGCCGCCAACACCGTGCGCTTCCAGGTGAGCCAGGCGGGCCTGGATCCGCAGGATCCGCTGTTCCGCCAATCCTACGTGGACCGGGTGAAGGCGGGCGTGCAGCTCGCGCGCTCACTGGGGCTGGTGGTCATCGTCTCCATGCAGGACCAGTTCTATTCGTGCGGGGACGTGCACCCGCTGCCCTCCGCCGCCACGCTGCGCGCCTGGTCCACCCTGGTGCCGGAGCTGAAGGCGGATCCGGACGTGATGCTGGAGCTCTTCAACGAACCCCAGAACGACGTCACCACCGCCGCGTGGGAGCAGTGGAAGAACGGCGGCACCACGCCGCTGTCCAACCTGGGCGTGCCCGCCGTGGGCTATCAGCAGTTGGTGAACCACGTGCGCGCGCTGGGCTCCACGCAGGTGCTCATCGCGGATGGCGCCAACTACGCGGGGAAGCTCCAGGGCATGCCCCTGCTCACGGACACGCTCGTCCCGCCGCGTCTGATGTACGCGGTGCACCCGTACTACTTCCACATCGCCAACAACGCGACGCTCGCGGCGGATCAGGCCAACTGGGAGACCCGTTTCGGCTACCTCACCGCCACGCACCCCGTCATCGCCACCGAATGGAACGCCAACAGCTCGACCTGCAAGACGGGCACGGAGGCGCGCATCCCGGACTTCTTCGCCTGGCTCAAGGAGCACCGCATCGGCCTGCTGGGCCACGCCTTCGACGTTCCCGGCAGCATGGTGAATGACCTGGTGTCCTGGCAGCCCACCACCCTCACCCAGGGATGCTCGGCGCCGGGCAACGACGCCGGCACTCTGGTCCAGGCGCACTTCCGGCAGCTGGCGGCGGCGGAGAGCCCCTGAGCGTCCCCAGGCCTGCCAGCCGCGCTTTGCCACGGCATCGCCGTCACCTGTCTTGGGCGTGGGGGCCCTCCGCGCCCGCCCGTGCAAGGGGCCACGGAGGGCGGATCTGGAGCCATGGGCGTGTCCACGCGCGGGCCCGTGGCCCGGGCCGCCACCTGGGCCTCACGCGCCAGTCGCTCGGAGTGGGCAACCGAGGCCTCGAGCTCGCGGACCTGCGCCCTCAACCGCTGCGACTCGGTGGTTTCGCGCGCACCGGCCTCCCATGCATTCACGTCGCGCGTGCCGGCGAGCCGGGGACGGCGCGCCATACGTCGAGCACTCCCTGCGGCCGGCCCAGCTCGACGACTCGGTGTATTCGATCCGGTGCTCCAACGGGCGGGCTCAGCGCGAGGGCCCGCCTTCGAATGATCCCTTGAAGTCAGCGGCGGACAGTCCGTGCCGCTTGAGCAGGTCGTAGAAGTCGCTCCGGTTGCGCCCGGCCATTCGAGCCGCGGCGCTGACGCTGCCGCTGTTGCGGCGCATGGCCTCCGCGAGGTAGGCGCGCTCGAAGGCATCACGGGCTTCGCGCAGCGAGGGCACCTTCTCCCCCCGATAGCGCCCCACGAAATCCGGAGGCGGGCTCAGCATGAGAGCCCGCCTCCGGATGCCCGGGAGCGCCTCCGTCAGTCAAGGCGCCAGGTCCACTCCCCCCCGTGCAAGATAGGCCACCGCCTCGACTTCTCCTGGCCGTCCCGGAGCGCCCGTGAGCGCGGCCATGAACGGCCCCTCCCACGCGTTCGCGTCATCAATCAGGCCTTCGCGAAGGAACTTCTGGAAGGCGTCCTGGCTCGGATGGGACATCTGGAGCCGGCACATGGAGCTGCGGCACTCCAGGGACACGATGCGCGCGCCCTGAGGCAGCACCGCGCCAAGCCGCTCCACGCGCCGTGTGGCGTCATGACTCCAGACAGGGTCCACGCCTTCACCGAAGAAGCGCGCGTCCATCCGCGCGACCGCCTCGTCCGGCGTCGGCTCCGGGGGGACCGCTGCCAGGTCCTCCCCCTCCATGGAGAGGCCCGCGTCGGGCGGCCCCATGGCCACGGAGGCCGGCCCTGGCGCCATGGGCGTGCCCACGCGCGGGCCCATGGCCCGGCTTGCCACCTGGGCCTCTCGCGCCAGGCGCTCGGTGTGGGCGACCGAGGCCTCGAGCTCGCGGACCTGCGCCTTCAACCGCTGCAACTCGGTGGCTTCGCGCGCACCGGACTCCCGTGCATTCACGTCGCTCGCGCCGGTAAGCCGGGACACGCCGTAGGAAAGCAGTCCCACGAACAGGGCCGCGCAGACCCCTATCCAATTCCTTGTCATGCCTTATGAACCAGGGTGCCCACGAGTACGCGGGCACCCTGCTCCGACAATCATGGATGCATCCGGCTCCTGCTAGCCATTGTGGTCGACGGTGTTGATCTGGCCACCCGGGTCCACGAGGCAGTTCGTGTACAGGTATCCATAGGCCGGAATGTAGGCGTCGGTCAGCGTGATGAACTGCGCCGTGCCGAAGGCAGGCAGCCACTTGCGGGTGCCGCCCCAGTAGAGGGTGGCCTCGCGATTCATCCCAATCGCCATGCAGCCCACGTTGTTGGCAGACGTGGCACCCAGGGCGGTGACCACCACCGTCTTGTTGCCGGAGCTGTCGGACGTCAGGGGAATCTCGAAGCTCCTCCGGGTCGAACAGCCATTGTACATGGTGCTGTATGACATGAAGAAGCAGGAGCCGTCGCTCCAGGTGACGGGCCTGCCAATGCTCGCGGGCACGGAGCGGGCCGTCGCCGCGAGCGGAATGAGGACCAGCATCGTGAGAATTGCCTGCTTGAATTGCCTCGTCATGAGCTTCGCTCCTGGGGTGGGTGATTCGCGCAAACTCTCACTTCAAGCAGCCCAACCAGCAATTCGCTAAAATTAGGGAACATGCTCCCTGGGAGCGATCCTGGAGGTCAGATGGCCGCTGGCAACCTTCGAAGTTCGCAGGTCCGTGTCCTGGTCCGCCTGGTCAACGAGGCGCACGAACTGCCCGAGCGGCAAGGGGAGCGGACGCGGCATCTGCTCTCCGGCATGTGCCGCATCCTGGGCGCCGATGCGGGGGCCTGCGTGCTGGAGTGTGACTTCAGACCGGGAGGTCGCGGAGGTTTCACGGCCGCCGTCCTGGAGGGCTGGGACGGCGCCGCGCGGCCCGCGCTCGAGGCGCTCCAGAGCATGGGCAGCGCCTGCAACCCGTGCATCCACTCGCTGATGGAGCGGCCTCCGGTGCCCGGCGCCGTGGTCACCGCGCTGCGGCGGGAGCTCGTCGGAGACCGGGACTGGTACGGCGCGCCCTACGTCGAGCACTACCTGCGGCCGACGCACCTCGACGACTCGGTGTATTCGCTCCGCTGGTTCGAGGTGCCGGGAGCGGTGCGGGGCATCGGCATCTACCGTGGGCGGAGCGAACGCCCCTTCGATGAAGCGGACCGCGAGCTGCTGCACCTGTTCCACGCCGAATGCGGGGCCTTGCTAGGCCTGCCGGAGCCCACCAGGGAGGAGGCCCCGGGCGTGCGGCTCACGCCGCGCGAACGCCAGACGCTGGAGCTGCTCCTGCAGGGGCTGGGGGACAAGCAGATCGCGGCCCGGCTCGGCATCAGCCGCTTCACCGTGAATCAGTACACGAAGACCCTCTACCGGCGCTTCGGCGTGCAGTCCCGGACGGCGCTCATCGCAAGACTGCTCGGCAGCCAGGGCCGGGGCCCTGGCGCGAGGGCGCAGTAGGCCCCGGCTCAGACGGCCGAGGGCCCGCGCAAGGAGCGGTGGTACTTCTGGAGGATGCGCTCCACGCGCATCTGGCCGAGCAGCGCCTGGAACGCCTCCGTGGCCACCAGCGCTCCTTCCACTGCGTCCATGGTCAGGGCCGGGTTTCCCGCCTGCTCCACCATCCAGCGGCCGTCCGCGGTGATGGCGAACACGGCGCGCTTGGGCTCTCCGGGCAGCCACACCACCAGGAAGAGGTTCTCGCACTCACACCCGGGGTCCGAGCACAGCTCGATCCGCCAGGCGTAGCGCTGCCCGTCCAGCTCCACGCGGCCCAGGATGTCGCGCTCCAGGTCCGCGCCCTCGCCCAGGAGCGACTCCGGCAGCTGCACCTCGAAGGCGCCCTCCAGCCGGCCCATCGCTTCGAGCACCTGCGCGCGGCGCTGGGTCACCAGCGTGTCGAAGCCCTCCTGGAAGCCGGGCGCCTGCGACGCCGCGCGCACGACGCCGCCCCAGCGATCCTCGGCGGGGCGCAGCTCGTCATCCAACAAGGTGCCGTCAGCGGTGAGGGTCAGGGCCTTCTGCTCGCCGCCCGCGGTCACCTTCAGGTTCACGGTGTCGCACAGGCAGCCGTCGTCGGTGCAGGTGGCGCCATGCACGGACACCGCGCCGTACTCCGGCGTCTGGCAGTCCGCGAGGTGGCGGAGCGATTCATTTTCGGAAGAGGTCATCATCGAAAGGGAGTCCTGGAAGGAGGGCGCGTGCGGGTCACTTCACGTTGGCGAGCGGCGTCTCGATGAACTTGCCCTTGCCGGCGAGGTCCTTGAGGTCGACCTCCCCTGCTTCCAGCGGACGGCGCGGGGTCTGCGGGTTCTGCCGCACGCCGGCCGTCTTCTCGTGGGCGGAGATGATGGGCAACAGGCGCACGCCGTCCTTCGGCACCTGGAAGCCCTGCGCCTGCAGCTCCGTGCTCAGGTCCTTGCGGAACAGGTTCGGGTTCTTCGCCAGGTGGCTCGTCGTGTACTCGCAGTTGGCGCAGGTGTAGCGCGTGGTGTGGCCGCTGTACGTCACCGCGTGGATCTTCGAGCCCGGCGGCAGCGTGCCCTTGAAGGACGCGGCGATGTCCTTCGCCGCGCCCGGCGCCATCAGCCTCGCGGCGTCGGACTGCTCGCTGTGCGCGAAGGTCGTGTTGAAGTCCACCTTGGGCGGATCGGCCTTCGAGTACCGGGCCTCCGCGGGCGCTCCGGCCTGCAGCGCGTTGCGCTGGGGGGTGCGGCCGAAATCATCCGAGCCCGCGACCTTGGAGCCGCTGTACGAGTAGCCGGGCGTCTTCGTCGTCGTGTCATTCATCCCGCTGACGGACACGCGCTTGCCGTCATTGGTCAGGTCGTGCACGTTGGGGTGGTACATGCGCTTCATCGCATCCGGCGGCGGCACGTTGGAGCCCGCCGACTTCGTGTAGGCCCCCTGCGTGTGGACCGCACCGAAGGACGTGGCGAAGAAGTTGGTGTTCTTGCTCAGGCCCGCGCCGCCCGCCGTCTTCCCCTTCACCCCCTCGGTGCGCGCATTCGCCTCGATGCCCGCCAGCCGCTGGTGCTCGTTCGTCAGGGCCTTGCCGTCGTCCAGCTTCAGCGTCTTGCCCGGGTTCTTGGAGCCGTACACCGCGCCGCCAAAGCCGTCCGTGAAGACCTTGTGGTCCGGAGGCGGCTTGAGGGCCGGCTCCTTCTTCGGCTTGGCCTGCGCCTGCACCTGGGCCTTGGAGGCAATCGGATTGTTCTGCACCGACTGCCTGGCCTGCTTGATGGAGGAGGTCGTCTTTATCTTGCCCATGGTTTCTCCCGGGAACTGCGTAAGGCTCGCCTGCATTTCCCTGGATTTGCAACGCCGACACCAGCGCAATGTGCGCCTATCGTCACCGGCATACGTCAGCGTACCCAGGAGCCACGCTTTGCCCTCCCGTTCCCGAAGCCTGCTGACGACTGTCGCTGGCGCGCTCCTCCTGTGCGGCGCTTCCCTGCCGTCATGGGGCCAGGCGCCCTCCTCCGCGAAGCCCACGCGCACCGCCCTCCGTGCCGCCCGGCTCTTCGACGGGAAGAGTGAGCGCATCCTTCCGGATGCGGTCGTGATCATCGAAGGCGTGCGCATCCAGGCCGTGGGCACCGGCCTCTCCATCCCTTCGGGAACACGGGTCATCGACCTGGGGGACGTCACCCTGCTGCCCGGGTTGATCGACGCGCACTCGCACCTGCTGCTGGACGTAGACCCGGAGAACGGAGGCGACAGCCTCCTCGCCTCCGTCGCCCAGAGCAGCACGGCCGAGCGCGCGCTCCTGGGCGCGAAGCTGGGCCGCGAGCTGCTCGAGGCGGGTGTCACCACGGTGCGCGACGTCGGCAACTCAGGGGTCAACGGCGACGTGGCGCTGCGCAACGCCATCCAGCGTGGCTGGGTGCAGGGCCCGCGCATCTCCGCCTGCACCCGCGCGCTCGCGCCCCAGGGCGGGCAGTTCCCCACGCTCCAGCCTCCGGCTCAGTCCCTCATCGAGCAGGAGTACGTCACCCTCTCCGGCGTGGAGGACGCCCGGCGCGCCGTGCGGCAGGCCCTCATGGACGGCGCGGACTGCATCAAGGTCATCGTCGACAACGGACACAACCTCCTCTCCTTGGAGGAGCTGAAGGTCATCGTCGAGGAGGCCCACCGCAAGAAGCGCCCGGTCGCGACGCACACCACCACCGACGAGAGCATCCGCATCGCGGTCCAGGCGGGCGTCGACTCCATCGAGCATGGGTATTCCCTCCCCGATGACGTGCTGGCGCCCATGGTCCGCAAGCGCATCTTCCTGGTCCCGACGGATGGCCCGATGGACGTATGTGATTCCTTCGAGGCCCAGGGCGGCGATGCGGAGCGCCAGCGTCAGCGGAAGGAGCGCTGCAAGAAGGCCATGGCCAGGGCCCAGGAGCGCCTCCGCCGTGCGGTGGCGGCGGGGGTTCGGATCGCCGCCGGCTCGGACATGTACCTCGTGATGCCGGGGCAGTCGCGAGGCCAGGCCAGCGTGAACGTGTTCGTCGCCTATGCCGAAGCGGGCCTCAAACCCGTGGACATCATGCGCGCCGCGACCGTGAACGCGGCGGAGCTGCTGCGCATGCAGGACCAGCTTGGCTCGCTGGGGCCGGACAAGCTCGCGGACCTGCTCGCGGTGGAGGGGGATCCGCTGAAGGACATCCGGGCGCTGAGGCAGGTCCGGTTCGTGATGAAGGACGGGCAGGTGGTCGTGGACGCCCGCGCTCAAACGAAGTGAGTCAAGGCGCCAGCTCCACCCCCGCGCGTGCAAGGTAGGCCACCGCCTCGACTTCCCCTGACCTTCCCGAAGTGCCCGCGAGCGCGCGCGGAAGCTCCGCGTCCGACAGGTGGGCTCAGCGTGTGGGCCCATCCTCGGAGGTTCCCTTGAAGTCAGCGGCGGACAGACCGTGCCGCTTGAGCAGGTCGTAGAAGTCGCTCCGGTTGCGCCCGGCCATTCGAGCCGCGGCACTGACACTGCCGTTGCAGCGGCGCATGGCCTCCGCGAGGTAGGCGCGCTCGAAGGCATCACGGGCTTCGCGCAGCGAGGGCAGGTCCGCGGTCCCGCCTGGAATGCCAGGCAGCTGCGAGCTCTCGGCCGGGGGCCGCTCCAGCGCCTGCCCCAGGCGAGGCACATGTCGCGGCTGAAGCTCGTCCGCGCCGGCCAGGAGCACCGCGGCCTCCATCTCATGGATGAGCTCCCGGACGTTGCCCGGCCAGCTGTAGCGCTGCATGAGCTCCACCGTCGCGGGCGCGAGGCGCGGCGGACGCAGGCCATAGCGGTTCGCCGTGCGCTCCAGGAAGAGCTGCGCGAGCAACGGGATGTCCTCGAGCCGCTCGCGCAGGGGCGGCAGCTCGATGGGCACCACGTGCAGCCGGAAGTAGAGGTCCTGGCGGAAGCGCTTCGCGGCCACCTCCTCCGAGAGGTCCCGGTTGGTGGCGGCGACCACCCGCACGTCCACGGACTCCTCCACGTCCGCGCCCACGCGAGTGAGCCGCTGCTCCTGCAGCACGCGCAAGAGCTTCACCTGCACGGACGGGGACGCCTCGCCAATCTCATCCAGGAACAGCGTGCCGCCGTTGGCCGCGCCAAACAGGCCTTCGCGCTCGCGCACGGCCCCGGAGAACGCGCCCTTCACGTGTCCGAACAGCTCGCTCTCCAGCAGCTCCGGCGGAAGGGCGCCGCAGTTGACGGCGACGAAGCGCCCCGCGTTGCGGCGCGACAGCACATGGAGCATCCGCGCCGCCAGCTCCTTGCCGGTGCCACTCTCGCCGGTGAGCAGGACGGTGGCGTCCGTGGGGGCAATGCGGGCAATCAGCTCGCGCACGCGCGAAATGGCGTCGCTGATGCCCAGGAGCAGGGGCTCGCCCTCTTCACCCATGCGACGCCGCAGCTCGGCCACCTCCTGGCGCAGCAGCGAGCGCTCGAGCGCGTGCGTGAGCTTCTGCATGAGCTCGTGGTCGTGGAACGGCTTGGTGAGAAAGCCGTAGGCCCCCTCCTGCATGGCCTGCACCGCGGTTTCGATGGAGCCGTGCGCGGTGAGCATGATGACGGACAGCTCGGGGGCACGCTGCCGCGCGGCCCGGAGCACGTCCATGCCATCCATGTCCTCCAGACGCAGGTCCAACACCATCGCGTCCACGCGCTCCTGCGCGAGTCTGCGCAGGGCGCTCCTGCCCTCGCCCTCCACGGTCACGCGGTAGCCGCGTGAAGTCATCCGCATGGACATGAGCTCCGCGAGCTGGAGGTCATCGTCCACCAGGAGCACATGGGGCTGCTGGGCAATGGGCTCAGGCGTCAAGGCGGGCTCCAGGGGAGGCGGGGTCTTCAAGGGGAATCCAGAAGGTGAAGGTGGCGCCAGGCCCGGACGTCTCCTCGAGCGACAGCTCCCCTCCGTGCGCGGTGATCATCTCACGCGCGATGGTCAGGCCCAGCCCCGTGCTGCGGCGCCCGCCCACCTCCAGGCTCGCGAAGGGCCGGAAGATCCACTCGCGCGCGTGCGCGGGCACGCCCGGGCCCTGGTCCGCGACGGACAGCTGGACCGCGGGCACGGTGCTGGCGGCGCCAGGGCGCTTGCGGCTCACCAGCTCACACGTGATGCGCACCGTCTTGCCCGCGCTGGAGACGGAGATGGCGTTGCTCACCAGGTTGGACAGGGCACGCTCGACAAGAGGGTCATCGATGGGCGCACGCACGGGCTTGGGGGCTGCGTCGTACACCAGCTGGACCTTGCGCTCATCCGCTTCGAAGGCGAGGTCCCGGAGGACGCTCTGGACGATCTGGTCCACCGAGGCGCCGGCATTGCGCTGCAGCGGCTGGCCGGACTGTACGCGCGACAGGTCCAACACGGAGGTCACCATGCGAATCTCACGCTCGCACGCCGCCTGGGCGAGCTTCACCACGCGGGCCTGCTGCTGCGTCAGGGGGCCCGTGCTGCCATCCGCCAGGAGCGAGAGGGCCTCGCGCACCCGGGCCAGCGGCGTGCGCAGGTCGTGGGACACCGAGGCCACGAACGCGCTCTTGAGCTGATCCAGCTCCGCCAGGCGCCCACGCATGCGGTCCAGGTCCAGCGAGAGAGCGCGCAGCTCCTCGGGCCCGCGCAAGGGGGGCAGCGGGCTGAAGTCCCCCTGGCCAATGCGGCGCGCATGCGTGGAGAGCAGCGCCACCGAGTTCGACACCGCGCGCGCCTGCGACAAGGCGAGCGCTCCCGCGGCGAGGATGCCCAGCAGGCCGAAGAGTCCGCCGGTGCGCAGCGCCGTCGAGCCGATGCCACGCGCATGGTCCTCCTTCGCCTGGATGGCCAGGCGCATGTCCCGCGTGCGCTCGGACCACACGGTGGTGAGGACCTCATCCAGCTGTAGCCGCCGCTCACGCAGGGGGAACGACAGCATCGACTCACAGGTGCCGGCCTGCTCCAACTGCAGGGCGTACTGCACATAGTCCTGGGCACTCGCGCGGATGCCTGCATCGAGCTGCACCGTCCCGGCGCCGAGCGCGGTCTGGAGCTCCTGGCGTGCGCTGGCGACAGCACGGTGCACGTCAGCCGCGCTGCTGTCGCGCTGCTCGCAGGCCACCACTCCGCGCCGCACCGCCAGCTCGAGCGCCCAGGCCGCGACGTACACCCGCTGCTCGCGCTCGAAGGAGGCCAGCTCCTGCTGGCCCACGCTCGCCACCACCTCGTGGGTGCGCATGAGGCCCACGGCCATCTGTGAGAACGCCGCCACCAGCAGCGCGGTGACCACCGCGTAGGACAACAGGAGCCGGGCGCGCAGTCGAAGCACCAACATGGCGCGCAATCTAACGCGCGTCCGTGCGCACAGCCCGTCACTTCGCACGCCGTCTGTCGGTCCCAACAGTGTTGGTTCCAGCCGACAGGGTGGCTGCTGGGGTGGACCGACAGCGCAGGCCTCCGCCCCTCTGACACGGCGTCTGGCACGGCATCTGAAAGACGCCGTCGACCATGCGTTCGACGACCGCTCTCTCCAAGCGACCCTTCTCGACCCGGCGTGCGGGCGAGCTCATCCACAGCTGGCGCGAGATGGTAAAGCCCAGCAGCCTGCCAGCCGACGCGGCCGCGGGCTTGAGCGTGGCGTGTGTCGCACTTCCTCTCAACGTCGCGCTCGCGACCGCCGCGGGGCTGCCCGCGAGCGTGGGGCTCGTCTCCGGCGTGGTGGCGGGCATCGTGGGCGGGCTGCTCAGTGGCAGCCGCTACCAGGTCACGGGCCCCGAAGCAGCGCTGCTGCCCATGGCCGCGGCCATCGTGGCGGTCCATGGGGCCACGGGCCTCGCCATCGCCACGGTGCTCGCGGGCGTCATGCAGGTGGCGTTGGGGCTCGTGCGCGCCGGACGGTTCGCGCGGCTCATTCCCCGGCCGGTGGTGATGGGCTTCACGGTGGGCATCGGGCTCCTGCTGCTCAACACGCAGCTGCCGCGGCTGTTCGCGGTGGAGGACACGCACACGAACGCCGTGGCGCTCGTGCTGGAGCGCACCTGGGGCGAGCGCATTGGCTGGCTCGGGGTCGCCGCCGGAGCCCTCACGGCGC
The DNA here is from genome assembly GCF_003611625.1 of Corallococcus sp. CA054B. NCBI lineage: Bacteria > Pseudomonadati > Myxococcota > Myxococcia > Myxococcales > Myxococcaceae > Corallococcus > Corallococcus sp. CA054B. Next base: position 67,325 of record NZ_RAVY01000001.1, on the reverse strand, counting down.
TGGCCATGGTGGGCCTGCCCCGGGTGCACAAGCGTATCCCCGCGGTGCTCGTGGGGCTGACCATCGGCACCGTGCTCATGGTCTCGCTCGGCGCGGGCTACGACGCGGTGGGCGCCCTGCCGCGCTCGCTGCCCATGCCGACGCTGCCGTCCTTCGAGGGCGTGTACTTCGCGAGCCTCCTGCCGGCGGCCCTCGGCCTCGCCCTGCTCGCGTCGCTCGGCTCGCTGCTCGCGACGAGCTCGCTCGATGCGCTCACGGGTGCGACCACCCACAGTGATCTGGACCAGGACCTGGTTGCGCAAGGCCTGGCCAACATCGCCGCCGGTGTGTTTGGCGGCTTCCCGGTGATGGGCGCCATCGTGCGCGCCAGCGCCTCCATTCAAGCGGGTGCGCGCACCCGCGCCGCTTCTGTCCTGCATGCCCTGTGGCTCTTCGTGGCCATGGCGCTGCTCGCGCCGCTGGTGGCGCGCATCCCCATTGCCGCACTCACCGCCATCCTGCTGGTCGTGGGGGTGCGCCTGCTCAATCTGGAGGGCCTTGTTGCCATGTGGAATCAGTCCAAGTCGACGTTGGGCGTGGTGCTCGTCACCGCGCTGGGGATCGCCATGTTCAACGTGTTTGTCGGCATCGGGGCCGGGCTCGCGCTGGCCAGCCTCCTCTACGTGCGGCGCCATGGCGCCCTGCGGCTGGAGGTGCAGCGGGTAGAGGATGCGTCGCAGCTGCAGCGCGGTCTGCACATGCAGGCCCCGGAAGCACCCAACGCACCCGAGGCGCTGGACCTCCAGGTCGCTCGCGTGGACGGGCCCATCCTCTTCATCAACCACCTCAAGCTCTACGACCTCGTCGAAGGTCCGCCCTGGGCGAAGCTCGTGGTCATCGACCTGGCGCGGGTGTCGCTCGTGGACGCCGCCGGTGTGGCGACGCTCCAGTACCTGGCGGAGTTCCTCGCCGTGCGCGGCTCGCACCTGGCCCTGGTGAAGGTGCCGCCCCATCTGGAGGCCGCGCTCGAGCCGCTCGCGCAGCACCTGCTCGAGAAGCGGATGCACGGCTCGCTCGAAGGTGCGCTCCTGGGGGCAGGCCTCATGCAGCCCGCGCCCATCGAGGAGCCTGTCGTCCACCCCGCGCACGCCGCGGCCCTGGAGCCTGCCGCCCGCGCCACGCACGCCGCGCACCCGTAGAGCGCTGGCGCTCACCGTGGGAAGCTGGCGCGATGTCGGGCACGCCCCTTAGCGTGCCCGACATCATGCTCACCACCACGCTGCTGCTGCTCACCCTCTCCTCCGCCCCTGCCGCGCCGGCCCCGAAGCCCGCGGCGGCGGCCGAGAAGAAGCTCGAGTTCGACAAGCACTACCTCGTCCTGCTCAAGCGGGCGCCCAACGCTCCCAAGATGGAGCCCGACGCCCTCCAGAAGCTGCAGGGCGAGCACCTCGCGCACCTCACCCGCATGGGAGAGAGCGGAAAGATGGTGCTCGCGGGCCCCTTCGACGAGCAGGACGACGTGGGCATGCGCGGCGCGTGCATCTACCGCACGGCCACGAAGCAGGAAGCGCGGCAGCTCGCCGAGCAGGACCCGATGGTCAAGGCGGGCCGGCTCCAGGTGGAGGTGCTCGCCTGGTACACCGAGAAGGGCTACCTCGCCTTCCCCAAGGCGCCTCCCGCGGAGGCACCGGAGCCCCCGCGGAAGTAGCCCCCCTCAACGGCTCAGGGCAGCGGAGACAGCTCGATGTTGTCGAAGTTCGTGTCCCAGCCGTTCGACGTCGCGAAGGTGACGGACGAGCAGGAGCCCTGCCAGTTCGTCACCACATGGGTCACCTGCCCCGCCGTCAGGTTGAAGGTGCGCGTGGGCTGGTTGAAGCAGCTCAGGGTCAGCGTCGCGCCGGTGTCCCAGGTGAAGGCGTCGAGGCCGACGATGGTCCGCGCCCCGTACAGGTTCAGCTGTCCCTGGTTCACCCCTCCGCCGTTGAACGAGATGCTCTTCGTGGAGAACCCGCCCCAGGGCGACCCGAGGTACCACTTGTCCTGCACGAAGTAGAAGGGGCCGCGGGGGCCGGTGATGGCCTCGTCCGCGCCGTCGAAGCCATCGAAGGTGACGAGGTTCGTCGAGGGGCCCACGGGGATGGTCAGCGTGCTCGTGTTGTTGCCCGGGACGTTGTCCGTCTCCGAAGCCGTGACGATCGCCTGGAACTGGAACGTCCCGGCGAGCGAAGGCACCAGCGTCATGCGGACCACGGCGTCCTGCCCGGCCGGCAGGCTCGTGATTTCGCACTGCATGAGGCCGCTGACGCGGTAGCCGCACGAGCCCACCGACGCGGACGGAGTGAAGGCGAAGGGCGCGAGTCCCGTGGGAACGGGGACGTCGAGCGTGAGGTTGGTGGCCGTCCGCGTGCCGTGGTTCGTCAACGTGATGTCATAGAAGAGCGCTTCGCCCCGGACGCCCGACCCGGCCGGGAAGGAATGCTGCACGGACACGTCGACCGGGGACGCGTCACCCGTCGCGGGCACGAAGGCGACGTCCACCCAGAAGTTGGCGTTGTAATACGTGTCCGTGGGGAAGGCGCTGCCATTGAGATGGCGCACGCCGTTGCCACCGGCCGCGGGCGAGGACGGGGCGTGCAGGGGCGGCATGTCCACGCCCGCGCTGGCGAAGTAGCTGGCCGTGATGCCGTAGTAGCCCCCGGGCGCGAAGTACGACACGACGTAGGTCGTGTTCGCGGCGATGCTCACCGGCGTCGGGAACGCCAGCTCGCGCCAGCCGAAGCCGCTCTCCACGGGCGCCGTGACGGTGGTGCCCAGCAGCGTACCGGTGGCGCTCCACAGGTGGCCCACGGCCGGAGGGGTGTTCGCGCCGCTCTTGTAGTAGCGGACCTTGGTCACCGTGCCCGCGACGTCCGAGTGGAACTTCAGTCCCACCTCGGCCGGCGTGGCGTCCGCGTTGATGGCGTTCGGGTCGCCCGTCACCACGTTCCAGAAGCTGCAGGGATTGCAACTGCTGCTCGCGAGCGTGGTGGCGGTGACGATGGCGGAATCGGGCCCCACGTTGCCGGCGGCGTCACGGCCGCGCACGGTGTAGGAATACGCGGTGGAGGGCGTCAGGCCGGTGTCGCGGTAGCTCGTGGTGGTGCCGGGCAGCTCCGCGATGAGCTGGCCGCCCCGGTACACCAGGTGCCAGCGCGCGTTGCCCTGCATCTCGCCGTTGCCGTCCACGGACGCGTACCAGGTCAGGTCAATGGCGGTGGACGAGTTGGGCGTCGCCACCACGTTCGTGGGCGCCGTCGGAGGCGTGGTGTCACTGGGCTGGAAGGCCACGTCCACCCAGTAGTTGCTGGCCTGGTAGCTGTCGGTGGGAAAGCCGCTCGTGCCATAGCGGTAGAGGCCATTGCCGCCACCCGTCCCGTTCGCGGGCGCGTGCAGGGGCGGCGCATCCAGCGCGGACGCGAAGCCATTGCTCGTCACCGCGTAGTGCCCCGCGGGCGCGTGATACGAGACGACGTAGTCCGTGTCCGCGTTGATGGACACCGGCGTGGTGAAGCGCACCTCCTGCCAGCCGGAGGCCGTCTCGTTCTGGAAGGTGGCGGTGGCCATCAGCGAGCCGGACGCCGTCCACAGGCTGCCGGTGTGCGTGCCCGTGTTGCCCGCGCCCTTGTAGAAGCGCACGCCCTTGATCTGCCCGGGCGCGTCGCTGCGGAAGCGCACGCCCAGCTCCACCGCGGCGCTGTCATCCGCGGCCGCCACGGCCGGGACCGCGGAGGCGGCGAAGAGAGCGCGCTCACCCGCCAGCAGCGGCTGCGCGGCTTCCTCGGTGCGCGGGGTCTCCGGGGCCGCCGGCTGAGAGGGACCACAGCCCAGCTGGACCCAGGTGAAACCCACGACGCACGTCGTGACCCATCGTGATGCATGTCGAAGCACTGTTGGACTCCTTGGGGGGAAAACCCGGGGTGAAATCTCACACCCCAGGATTTCTTGGAAGGAGTCCTCCTCATGACTTGCGGTCCTGGAGGATTCCTCCGGGACGGAACAAGCCGTGGCAGCGCCAGCACGTTCAAGCGCTGCCACGCGGCGGACGTGCCGTGAGTCGCCGGTCAGTTCTTCACGCTGAACCACCCGCCAATGCCGCCACACCGGGTCGCGTTGTCCGGACCGGAAAGACAAGTGAGTGGGCCTGTCGTGACAAGGCTGACACAATCCCAGCCAGGAGCGGTGTCAGGGGCACGTGATACAGATAACGCCTCACCTGGAGAGCCCCCCATGCATCTGCGTGCCCTTGCCTTGACCTGCTTCACCGCGCTCGCGGCCTGTGACAACACCCCCATCGAATCCGAGTCCCCAGAGGAGCTGGGTGTCAGCACCGCCGCGGAGACGGCGACCCGCCTCTACGCCACGGTGGGTGACAACGAGCTGAGCTTCGAGACGCTCGGCACCTTCGAGCAGCGTGACGGCGTCCGCGCGCTCGTCCTCCGCGCCACCGCGAACCGCTACCTCGCGGACGTCCTCAGCTTCGTCCCGGACGATGCCTTCGGGGACGCGAACGTCATCAGCGAGCGCCGGTTCGAGATCGTCCTCCACGAGGGGCACGAGCTCAACACGGTGCTGTCGGGCCTGCCGCTCTTCGTCAAGGTCACCACCAACACGGGCACGCCGCGCGCGTACACCGCGCGCATCGTGGTGGCCCCGCGCTTCTTCGACTTCCGCGGCTCCTCGGGCATCTGGATCGACGAGGCGGTCACCCCCCGCTACGTCGTCCAGGGCAATGACAACCTCCTGTACCGGGGCCGCGCCTCGGTCTCCGGGTACACCGACTGGCTCTCCGTTACGGCGCCCGACGGCATCCCGTCCGTCTACGGCCGGCCCAACTACAAGCTCGACTGGACGTACACGAAGCTGCACCAGGCCATCGACCCGCACACGGTCCCGCTCGCCTTCAGCGCTGGCGGCGACAACGGCGCGACGATGCAGAAGACCGCCCGGCTGGTGGCGCGCGTGACGGAGTTCGCGCTCACCGACGGCGACGCCTACGACGTCTGGCCCAGCGCGCCCTGCGACCCCGCCGTCTCCGCCTGCTACCACTCACAGCCCGCGGGCACGACGGACTTCAGCCAGTGCGGCACCTACCGCCAGGTCCTGCGCTGCACGTACTGAGCAACCCGCGGCAGGTGTAACCTGGCCTCGACGCGCCGAATCGACGTCGAACGGGCGTTTTCGACGCGTCGAAGGAGGGCCATTCCAGGCGCCGCGCGTGTGTCCCGAGGCGTCCGCGTGCTGGCACGCCCTGTGTACTGAGGGGATGCGTCGCGAGCGGCACGAAGCCGCCGCGGCCCAATCCCACCTCACGCGCAGGAGAGAACGACCATGTCCAGCACCAATGCCTTCAGCTCCACCAACTGCGGCTCCTCGATTGGCACGGCCACGGGTGGCCCGATGCTCCCCGGCTCCGCCCTGGTGTCCATCAACGGCAACACGGACCTCTCGCAGTGCATCAAGGGCGACGGCGGCTCGTACGTGCAGAAGATCTCCATCGAGAGCTACGATGGCGTCGTCTACAACAACAAGATCGTCGTCACGGGCCGCGGCCCGACCGGCATGGGCCACCGCTCCGACTTCACCTTCACCATGGCGAGCGGCGAGGCCGTCACGCTCACCATCGCGAGCACGTCGCTCGAGGACCACACGGTGAAGTGCAGGACGACCGGGCTCGTGAAGATCGACTGGAACCTGAAGGACCTCTAGGTTCACACGACCTGCTCCTGGGCACCGGGGGTCAGCCCCCCCGGAGGTCCGGCGAAGCCTTGCGTCGGGCGTGGGCGACATCGCGTCCCGGCGCTCGCGATGGTGCTCCGGGCACGGCCGAAGAGTTTCACGGAGCCCGGCGCGGCTGAAGGTCCTCCGCTGCCGCGCTCGCGGCCTGTCTCCGGGCGACCAGGGCGCCGAAGACTCCGGCGGTGAAGAACATGATGACGCTGTAGATGGCCGCGGGAATGGCCATCACGCCGTCATTGAGCAACCGGGGGCTGGAGGCGATGGCGATGGCGAGCGTGCCGTTGTGGATGCCCACCTCCATCGCGATCGCCACCGCCTGCTTGCGCTCGATACGCAGCAGGACGGGCACCACGAACCCCACCGCCATGCTGGCCAGGTTGAAGGCCAGCGCCGCGAGCCCCACGCTCTGGAAGTACGTGACCAGCTGATCCCGCTCCTTGAGCGTCGCCGCCAGCACCACGAGCACCAGGAACAGCGCCGAGATGATGCGCACGGGCCGGTCCAGGCCATTCGCGAGCGCCGGCCGCTTCGCGCGCACCCACATTCCCAGCGAGATGGGCACCAGGACGATGCCGAACACCTGGACGATCTTGGCGAACTGCAACGGAATGGCGCGCTCCTCCCCCATGAAGTGCGCCAGGGAGAAGTTCACGATGAGCGGCAGCGTGAACAGCGACAGCACGCTGTTGACCGCCGTCAGACTCACGTTCAGCGCGACATCGCCCTTGGCCAGGTGGCTGAAGAGGTTCGCGGTCGCACCGCCCGGCGTGGCGGACAGCAGCATCAACCCCACCGCGAGCTGGGGAGGCAGCCCGAAGCCGGTCGCGATGGCGTAACAGACCCCAGGCATGAGCAGCGTCTGACAGCCCAGGCCCACCAGCGCCGCGCGCGGATACACCGCCACACGGCGGAAGTCCGCGAGGGTGAGGCTCAGCCCAAGGCCGAGCATGATCACCCCCAGGGCGATCGGCAGGAACACCTCGGTGATGGCACTGCTCTGCATGGCGGGCCCCCAGTGAAGGCACCCACTCTGCCAGAAAACCCCGCATCGCAGGCCCGGCGATGACGGAATCCCGTGGCGGCCAATCCCTTCCATGACGAAGGGCGTCATCCCCGCGGATGCGAGCCTTTACATGTCAGACGACGAGGAGCCCCCACGAACGCGCCATGGGGGCTCCAGGATGCGGCATTCAGCCGCACGCGACGCTCACGGGGTGAAGACACCCGTCACGGTCATCGCCTTCGCCTCCGGGTAGGTGGACCGGAAGGGTTGACCCTGGAAGTCCGCGTTACCGGAGGAGCGGGCTTCGATGATGGCGAAGTAGGACTTGCCCGACCCCAAGATGCCGGGGGGCAGTCGCAGCGACGTGCCCGCCGTGTACAGCTTCGCCACCGGCCCGCCCGCGACCTGTGACGTGCGCCCCTGGGCGTTCACGAAGACCTCGTACAGGTAGACCCCGTAGTGGGTCGCGGTGCCCACGGTGGGCGCCCCCCAGGAGAGGCGCGGCATCAGCCCCACGCCCGTCAGGTTCCCGGACGCGGCCTGCCCCGCCAGCGTCGCCCCGCGAGGCGGGCTCAGCCGGGGCGCTACCGCGTTCACCGCGAACGCGGGCATGACGTCATTGAACCCCACCGACAGACGCAAGGTCAGCGCCTGGGTCGCGCCCGGCGCCATCAACGCCACGTTGAAATTCGTCTGGACCATCCCCGCCTGCGTGAACGACGGATAGGGATTGCCATAAACGAATGAATAGAAGCGATTCGGGCTCCCCGCCGGCAGCGAGCAGGTCAGCAGGTCCGGCGCCAGCGCGTAGCCTGCCCGCGTGCCGTCGGGCACCGCGATGAAGTACAGGTCGTGACGGACCACGGTGGCGGTGGGGTGCACCTCGGTGCGCAGCGCCTCGAAGACCGGGGAACGCAGATCCAACGTGAGCGACTGGTCCTGCAGCGCGGTCATCGTGCCCGTGAAGCTCGCCGTGCCCCCCTGGGTGACCACCAGCGGCGCCGTGAAGGCACGGGTGGCCGCGTTGTAGGTGATGGGCGCGCCATATGACGAATCGGTCTTCGCGGAGAGCTGATGGAAGGTCACCGGATCTCCCGCGCTGGCGTCCACCAGGACCGCGTTCTCCATGCCCGAATACCTCAGCGTCTGGGTCCACCGCTGGGCCCCCGCGGCGAGCGGCGTCCCCGACTGCACGAGCCCGTTCGTGCCCGCGGCGTAGAGCGCCGTGCCCGGGGAGTAGATCTCCATGAGGTCACTGCCCTGCCACGAAGCCAGGCCCTGGAGGTCCACGGAGAGGAACGTGCTCGTGTTCGCGGCCACCACGTCCGGACGCCCCTGGATGTCGCTGCCCAGGTTCGGAGCGCGCGAGGAGGTCACCACGTAGGTGTTGCCCAGCCGCAGGGTGTAGTCCCCCTGGGGGACGCCCGCGACCGTGAACGTGCCATCCGCCGCGCCCGTACCGGGATGGAGGAGGAACGTGCCGTCGCCCTGCTCCACCATCGCCTCCACCCACACGCCGGACAGGTCCTGTCCCCGCGTCACGGACGCGTTCCCGGTGGTGAAGTAGCGGTTGTTCACCACGCCCTGCACCATCGTGGCGCACGCGGGGCCCGTCCAGGTGAAGGAGAAGCTCCGCAGCGCCTCCAGGCCTTCCGCGTCCGTCGCCCAGGCGCGCACCACCGGCGTCACCTGCGCGTCGAGGCACGCGGGGGCCGTCCAGGTGACCTCGCTGCCATCGGCGGTGGAGACCGGCGTGCCCAGGGTGCCCACCGGCGCCTCCCAGGCGAAGCCCAGGGCGGTGCCTTCCGGGTCCATGGCGCGGACGGAGAAATGCACCGTGCTGCCCGGTCCCACGGTGGTGGTTGACTGGGACGCGTCGGTGATGCGCGGCAGCGCGTTGGGTGACACCGGCGCGCCCACGCAGATGCCCAGGTGTCCCAGGCCCTCGCCGCCTCGGCCGTCCGTCACGCGCACGGTGAGCTGGCAGTTGGCACAGGTGCTCTGCGCGGGCAGCGCCGTGGGGGTGAAGCGCGCGTTCGCGGTGCCCTCGTCCGTCCAGGTGCCCGCGCAGCTCGCGGTCCAGGCGTAGTGGAGGTTCGCCGCGGCGTCGTCGCTGTCCAGTCCCTGGGCGCTCACGCCCAGGGACTGGTGGGGAACCACCTGCGTCGGGAAGCCGGTCAGTGACACCACCTGCGGCCAGGAGTTGAACTGCCCGGACACCACGGCCCCACCCGTGTCCTCGCCCTCCACGAGGATGGGGAAGCTCACCGCGGTGGACGCACCCAGCGGATCCGCCACCGTCAGCGTCACCGTCTGCGAGCCCTCCACCATGGGAGCCGTCCAACGCGAGGACAGCGCGGAGGGGGTGCTGAAGGTGCCTGCCGTCGCGGTCCACGCGTACGTGAGCACGTCCCCGGGGTTCGGGTCGGCGGCGGTGGCCCGCATGTCCACGAAGCCGCCCCGCTCCACGGACGAGCGAGACACCACCAGCGAGGTGATGACGGGGCCGGCGTTCTCGAAGTCGGGAGGCGGGTCCACCTGCTGCAGCAGGATGTTCACCTGGACCGTCTGGTTGGCGGTGATGGTGACGTCCGCCGCCTCGCCCCGGTAGAGGAGCCGCGCGCTCGCGTCATACGCGAAGGCCCGGAAGCGGCGCCCGGTGCCGGCGGGAAGCTGGCTCATGAGGACGGTCCACACCGAACCGTCCTGCCCCAGCTGCACGGTGAGCTCCGGCTGGCCCGGGCCATCCACCGTGAGGTCCACCCGCTGCACGTCGGAGGCGGTCACCCCCTGGTGCACGGCGACGACGAGGCGCGCGGCGCCCACGTCCTCGGACGGAGGCTGGGCGGGGGCGGTTGCATCCTGACAGGCGGCCAGGGTGAGCACCGCGGACACGACGACCAGGAACCGCCCCCATGAGGAAGGCGGAGCCTGAAATGGCATTTGAGATGACATGGATGAGGAGAGGTGAAGAGGAGGTTCCGCGCAGCCTTCAAGCCAGACAGGCGAAGTTTTCGTCAATGAAACAAGCCAACCCGTTGCATGGGTCGAACAGCATGCTCACGCGGGTGCGGACCCTGCGCTTCGGTACAATGCCACGATGCATGGTTCCCCCTCTGGCGGAGGCGACGGGGCCCGGTGGCCACGCGTTCACCCCACACCCACGGCGCGCGTTCTAGCAAGCCATCACAGACGGTCAATAGCCCCAGGAATCACGGTCCGTCTGGCCTCACGGTGTCTCAAGCGACTCAAGCCATGGATTCACGCGTTGGCGTTGAGCGGATGTCTATACGGAGCGCATCGCGCGGTGCACGAGGTGGATGTCCCGGAAGGACGGGATGCGCGCGGGGTCGAGGACGTGCATCAACGCCATCCGCATCTGGACGGCGCAGCGCCGGACGTCCATCCCGCCAATGCCGGTGCCGAGCCCCGGGCAGACCAGGGTGCGGATGACCGGAGCGCCCGCGGCCTGGTTGTGGCGCTTCACGGCGAGCAGGACGGCGCGGAACGCGAGATAGGCGTGGACCGTCTGCGCGACGCTCTCCGGGATGCGCATGGTCGGCGCGGCCACGAGAAACGGCCAGCGCGTGTCACCGGAGGGGACGACCACCGCGGCGCCGACGGGAAGCTCGCCGTGGTGCTCCGCCAGGATGGCGCGCTGCACGGCCTCCTGGACCTGGAGGCCCAGGGTGTCGCGGATCGCCAGGTCCAGTCCGCCGTCCATGATGCCGAAGCTGTTGGCCGGACTGACCATGGCGTCCGCCGGAATGGCGAAGAAGTCCTCCTCCCGCACGGCGACGAAGTCGAACGGCTCGAAGGCTTCCGTCCAGGCCCGCACCAACTGCGGTGAACGGTCGATGAGGTAGAGCTTCTCGAGGAGCATGGCCTGGGGTTTAACACTGGAAGGAGCCGACCATGAGCCTCCACACGTCACGCTTCGTCCTGGCCCGGGCCCCCGTGCTGGGCGTCCACCACGGGTCGAGGACCGAAGCGCTCCGCCGGGGCGTGGTCCTCTTCTTCCACGGCCTGGGCGGGGGCAAGGAGGTCCACGAGCGCGAGCTGCGGCTCTTCGCGGACCAGGGGCTCTTCGCGGTGGGAGTGGACGCCGTGGGACACGGCGAGCGCCGCTTCCCGGACTTCGACGCGCGCTTCGCCGAGGGGAATCCCCGCTGGATGGAGGAGTTCCTCGACGTGGTCGAGTCCACCGCGAGCGAGGTGTCCGCCCTGCTCGATGCGCTGGTGGGGGAGCACGGCGCCGACCCGGCTCGCCTGGGAATCGGCGGCGTCTCCCTGGGCGGCTACATCACCTACGCGGCGCTAGTGCGGGAGCAGCGGCTGCGCGCCGCCGTGCCGTTCCTCGGCTCACCGGAGTGGGGCCTGCCCAGACCGGCCAGCCCGCACCGCCACCCTCGGCGCTTCTTCCCCACGGCCCTCCTCAGCCAGACCGGAGGGCAGGACGACGTGGTGCCTCCCGGCCCCGCGAAGGCGCTCCACGCACAGCTGGAGCCCCTCTACGCCCAGGCCCCGGAGCGGCTGCGCCACCGCGAGTTCCCGGAGTCCGGCCACATGATGCGAGAAGCGGACTGGCAGGAGGCGACCCGCGACGCGGCGGACTGGCTGTCACGCTTCCTCCTGCCCTGAAGTGTAGGGTCCGGAGGCAATAAGTCCTTTCAAGGAGCAACCCCATGACGTCAGCGAAGCATCAACCCATCGTCGCGCCTGGACTGCCCAAGCCCGCGGGCCCGTACTCTCCCGGCATGCAGTTGGATCGGCTGCTCTTCATCTCCGGACAGGCCGCCAGGGATCCTGCGACCGGCGTGCAGGCAGAGGGAATCGAGGCGCAGACGGAGCAGGTGCTGCGCAACCTGGAGCGCATCCTCGTGGCCGGCGGCTCCAGCCTCCAGCATGTCCTGCGCTGCGGCGTCTTCCTGGTGGACATGCAGGAGTTCGCCCGGATGAACGCCGTCTATGAGCGCGTCTTCGCCGGTCACCGGCCCGCGCGCACCACCGTGCAGGTGTCCGCGCTTCCAGACGCGGGCCTGCGCGTGGAGATTGATTGCATCGCCTACGTGCCTTGATTCGCCAGACATGTGATGACACCGGATGCGAGCACCCGAACGCTGAGCGAACGCATTGGAGGTCCTGGGAGACTTTCCGCTTCCGGTGACACCGCGGCCGGAGAGGGTCGGGCAGGTCGACTGGCTCACGGGCCGGGAGTCCTCGCTGGGAATCCGTGGCGGCATGACGCGCCTGTCAGCCATCCGCTGAACGCGGTGGCGCATCGCCTCCCGGCATCCCCCGCATAGCCATCCTGGCATGGTGGTTGCGTATGGGGTGTGCCTCCATGACGGGGAACCCATGACGCCACGTTTCATCTGTCTGCTCATGATGTCGCTGGTCCTCCCTGGCGCTTCCGCCAGCGCCGGGGAGCCGGCTTACGAGCCGCCTCCGGCATCGGCTCGGGGGTGGTTCGAGAATCCGACCCGCACGCGAGGACTGCTCGGCTCAACGGCGCTACCGCTGCATGAGGGAGAGGGCTTCGCCGGACAACAGGCGCTCCTCGCCACCGTCGCGGAGGTGGGCCTGAGCGAGCGGGTGTCCGTGAACGTGGCCACGGCCGCCTTCGCCTATTCGATGGGCCGGGCCTTCGACGACGTCCCCTTCAGCCTCATCGGGGGCATCAAGATCGCGCAACCGCTGTCAGAGCGGCTGCACCTGGCGTTCGGCGTCGAGGGCGGCAGCTTCGACACCGGCCAATATCAGGTGGACACGCTCAACGCCGTCTCGGTCTACGGCATCCTCACCTATGGGACGCCCGACGCCCACCTGTCGCTCACGGTGCGGCCCTTCCTCGCCTGGGGGACCTACCACTCCGGAAGCCTGATGGTCCTGCCCATGCTGGGAGGCTTCATCCGGCTGGGAGAGCGGTGGGGGCTCGCGGGAGAGGTCGCGCTCTCACCGGTCGCGGGCATCAGCGGCACGTTCGGCTTCGCGACGGCGGGCGCGCGGTTCATGGGGCGCCAGTGGTCCCTGGACCTGGGGCTCCTCGGCGAGCAGCAATGGAAGGACACGGACAAACCCTCCGTGCTCCCCGGGTTCTCATTCCTGTTTCACTGGCGCTGAGCCAGCAGCGCACTGAGGGGAAATCATGGCACCACGTTTCATCTGCTTGCTCATGTTGTCGCTGGCCCTGCCTGGCGCTTCCGCCAGCGCCGAGGAGCCGGCTTACGAGCCGCCTCCGGAATCGGCCCCGGGTTGGTTCGAGAATCCCACCCGCACGCGCGGACTGCTCGGCTCAACGGCGCTGCCGCTGCATGCGGGAGAAGGCTTCATCGGACAGCAGGCGTTCTTCTTCACCGTCGCGGAGGTGGGCGTGAGCGAGCGTGTGTCCGTGCACCTGGCCACGGCCGCCCCGTTCCAGCTGGTGTACACCGACACGTCCTTCAGCCTCATGGGGGGCATCAAGGTGAGCACGCCGCTCACCGAGAAGCTGCATCTGGCGTTCGGTGCGCAGGGCGGCTCCTATGACAGCGACTTCCCGGGCTCGGGGGGGCTCCACAACGCCGTCGCCGCCTACGGCACCCTCACCTATGGGACGGCCGACGCGAACCTCTCCGTCACGGTCCAGCCCATCTACGTCTGGGAGCGGGGCAGGAATGGGAGCGTGATGGTGCTGCCCATGGTGGGAGGCTTCCTGCGCGTCAGCGAGCACTGGGGCTTCGCGGGGGAAATCGCCATCTCACCGGTGGAGGCCATCGCGGACGCGTTCGCCTTCGCGACGGCGGGCGCGCGGTTCATGGGGCCCCGGTGGTCCGTGGACCTGGGAGTCCTCGCCGGAACGCAGTTGCAGCAACAGGACGCCCCCTCCTTCGTCCCCGGAGCGACCTTCCTGTACCACTGGCGCTGAGCCCAGGGGAAAGGCAGGCGGTCCGCGTCGGGAGGTGCACGCGGGCCGCCGCTTCCGTCAGCGCGCGCTCGGGGTGGTGCCGACCACGTTCACCGTGGCCGTGGCGCTGGCCGCGATGCCGAAGTCCTCCTGGTGGATGATCAGGTCCACGGTGTGCGCGCCACGCGCGCCCGGAGGCACGGACTTCGTCATCGTGAAGGTGTAGGCGCCGCCCGGGGGCAGGTTGACGCCCCAGTCGGACCAGGACGTGTCCCAGCCCTCCGGCAGGTTGGACCCAAAGTCGTACCAGACCCAATTGCACGAAGCGGAGTCGTTGTTGGTGACGCTCACCGTCCACGTGACCTCCGAGCCCGGGGCCGCCGTCACGGTCGCAGGCGCGAGCGACAGCGTGGGCGGCGTCGCGATGCAACGCTCGACGACCTCCACCGTGGCGGTGCCCTGCACGCTCTGGCTGCCCCGCGTGACGGTGACGCCCGCCGAGTAGGGCCCGGGCGGCGTGCTGTAGGGCACATACGTCTGGAGGCCCAGCGTGTCGGAGCTGGACGCAGCGACCGTGCGTTGCGCGGGCAGCGGGTCAGCGCCCCAGCCCGAAGGGACGATGGCGGAGAGCTGGAAGGTGCTCGGCGCGCATCCCACCGAGTCCCGGTTGATCAACTCCAGCGCGAACTCCGGCCGCGCTCCGGGCCAGAAGCTCGGCTCCAGGGGCGTCACCCGCACTTCAGGCACGGCCTGCACACAGGTCGTCGTGCGGTACTGGATGCTCACGGTCAGCCCCGCGGCGGTCGCCGCCTCCACCGTGAGGGAGAGGTCGCTGTGCGGGTCGTTCCACGTCGTGCCCGGCAACAGCGCCGGGTCGCTCCAGGAGGACGTCCCCGGCGTGAAGTCGAGCAGGTGGGTGCCGTCCCGCGCCTCCGCGTCCTCCAGGTGGATGAGCGCGCCGCCGAACACCTGGGACGCCAACGTCGATTCGAAGAGCCCCACGGGCCGGCGGTACTCCACCCACAGCCAGTCATTGGCACCAGCGCGCCGGCGCACCTTGAGCGCCTTGAGTCCACCGGACGCCACCACCGGCGCGAGCGTGAAGGTGCCGCCCGTGCCATCCACCTGGGCCACCGCGGAGGGAGCCAGCCAGCCGATGCGCGCCTTGTGCGGCGCCGCGTAGTGGCCCAGGTTCCAATCGCCCATCGACGAGAAGAGGTCCCCGTATTCGTCGATGACGCCCAGCGTGCCCGGCATGCCCAGCGGCTGCGTGCCGAAGTCGCGCGAGCTCGCGTGGTTCAGCGAGAGGTTGTGACCTGCCTCATGCGTCACCAGCTTCACGGCGGTGTCGTGGCTCGTCATCCAGTCCGCGACGAGCCAGGCCGTGGAGGCCGTCACGGTGCCATCCGCCGTCGCGACCTGACCGCAGGACAAGGTGGCCTGCCCCGCGTAGGCGCAGCCCTGCGTGGGATTGGGATGAACAATGAAGATGCGGTCGTACTGCCGGAAGTCCACGTCCGCGTCCGCCGCTCGCACGGCCGCGTCGCGCAGGGCGTCCGTCTCCGAGCAGGAGTAGGCGCGGTCCAGCGTGTACCAGCCCCGCACGGTGCCCGTGGTGGTGGTGCGGCCCTCGGACACCTCGCTCCAGTAGGTCGCCAGCGAGCGCTGCGTGGTGGAGAAGAACGCAGCATGGATCCCCTGCGGAGTGGCGGCGGGCTGGGGCATGCCGGGGAAGGCCGCGAGGATGACGAGGCTGCGCTGCACCCCGGTGACGCCACACGCGCCCGAAGGGGTCTGCACGGCCGCGGCGTGGCGGTCCACCTCCACGCTCCGGGCCATGAAGCGGTGCTCGCCCTGGGTTCCGCGCAGCGTCACCCGCTGACCGCTGCGCAACCCCTCCGGTGCTCCGCCGGTGAAGGCCAGCGGCAGATGCCGCCCCCCGGCGACGAGGAAGTACTCCTCGTGTGAGGCCTTGAACGACGGCGCGTCCACGACCCGGACTTCGAGCTCACCCTGGACCACCTCTTCACGGGTGGCGTTGGCCGTGCGCTCCTCTGGGACGGAAACCTGCGTGTTACAGGCCGCGAGCCACACGGCCGCGGCGATGAGCCACTTGCGGGACATTTCCCCTCCGGCGAGCGGTGGCCCGGCGCGGGAGTGCCCCTGGCGACCGCCGCGCGCCTTGTGCCCCCGGCCGCGCGCGTGCGCAATTCGTCACTGGAGGATGTCACGCGGATTTTGAAGAGGCTCCGCCCCCCTCCCGCGCCTAACGCAGCTCCAGTTGGGCGCAGTTGGTGCAGTGGCTCCAGCTGGAGTCCGCCTTGCTCTTGAAGTCGACGACCGCGACGTCCTTGAAGGGGCTGGTGTTGTCGTCGATGCGCAGGGTGACGGGCTTGCCGCCCAGGCGCACCTGCACCTTGTAGCGGCCGATGGGCACGTCCTTCATCGCCCCGTCCTTGTCGGGCTTGAGGGTGAGCTTCTTGCCCGCGCTGCCGTCGATGAGCGGGCCCACCGGCTCCAGCTGCACCTCCAGGTTCGGATACTGGTCGTCGCGGAAGCTGGACTCGTAGGTGGTGACCACCTTCAGCGTGCCGCCGTAGAAGCCGCCGCCCTGCTCGTTGGGGATGGCGCCCGACAGCTTCCAGGAGAAGTTGCGAACGCCGCCGTCGTTGCCCGGAACGAACTTGGGATTGTCCGGGTGCAGCGGCAGGGTGAAGGTGTCTCCGTTGTACTTGCGCTCCACCATCCCGAAGACGCGCCATCCGCCGGGGCCGCACGACACCGAGTACTTGCCGGAGCCGTCCGTGAGCGCCTTCTTGTCGGTGTCGTCGTAGGTGGCGGTGGCGTGGTCCGTGTTGAGCGCGTCGTTGTGGTTGTAGACATCCAGGATGATCTTCGCCCCGGACAGCGGGCGGCCCTGGGTATCCACTGCCTTGCCTTGGATGACGTGGGCCTTGGCCCCCTCGGCGGAGGCCTGGCTGCAGGCGCTCAGCCCCGCGGCCAGGGCGAGCAGCGTGGGGACGGTGATGCGGCGCAGTGCGGTCATGGCTTCTTCTCCTTCACCTCGGGCGGCCACGTGGACAACAACACCACCGGGGAATGAACTGTTTCAGCGACGGCGCTCATCCTGCCCCAACCCGCCCTGGTTCGCGGCCCGGAAATGGCCGACGATGGGAAGCTGTTGCACAGGCTCCACTGCAAGGCACCTTTGCGTATGAAGTGGCTCGCGCCCGTCCTGCTCCTGGCCTTCGTGGGCTGCGCCGAGCCACGGCGCTCGGAGCCACCCGAGGCTCCGCTCGGTGCGTTCCACTTCACGCTGGAGTCGCGGCCGGTGGCCGCGCAGGTGGAGCTGCTCGACTCGCTCGGCTACTCCGGGGTGACGCTGTTCTGGCCGGGCCACGAGGTCTTTGACGGCTTTGCCCGCCAGCCCGCGGTGGAGGCGGGACGGGTGCGGCTTCCCGCCGTCCTCTTCGCCCTGCCCTTCGACACGGCCTGGGACCGCGAGGAACTGAACAGCATCCTGGCGGCGCTCGCCCCCAGGCGGACGGCGCTCTGGCTCATCCTGAGCGGACCGCCGGACGCGAAGACGAGCATGGTCGCCTCGGTCCGTGACGTGGTGGACCTGGCCTCCGCGCACGGCGTGGACGTCGTCCTGTACCCGCACGACGGCGAGGCCATCGAGAACGTCGAGGAGTCGCTCGCCCTGATGGCCGCGGTCGACCGTCCCCGCTTGAAGACCTCGCTCCACCTCTGCCACGAGCTCAGGGCGGGGAACCGCGACCGGCTGGAGGAGCTCATCGCCACCGCCGCCCCCCATCTCGCCCTGGTGAGCATCCACGGCGCAGCGCGCGAGTTCGATCCGAAGGCCCCCACCTGGTCCGAGGTCATCCAGCCGCTGGACCGGGGCGACCTGGACGTGGGGACCGGCTACCTGCTCCCCCTGCGCCGGGCCGGCTACGAGGGCCCCGTGCTGCTCCACACCTTCGGCATCGGGGCCCCACCGGAGGACCACTTCCGCCGCTCGATGCGGAAGTGGCGTGAGCTGTCGCGCTCGGTGGCGGACGCGCTCAGGGCTCGCTGAAGCCGCCGCGCACCCACGCGTTGGCGATGTCCCGGGTGAACTTGTAGTTCGCCGGCACGCGATGCTTCGCGACCGTTTCACCAGCGTCGTCGATGGCCGAGAGCAGCGCGTGGGGGTCGTACTCATCGGGCACGAGCTCGACCCGGACCTCGTACCAGCGGCCCTCCCAGGCGATGGAGAGCTTCTTGGTCATGGCCTGGTCGCGCTGTCGCGCGGAGCGGTCCAGGACCTCCGAGGCCGTCTTCACGAAGGTCGCGAACGCTGTCGCATCGAAGGGCTTGGGGTTCTTCTTGTCGCGGCCCATCACCCACGGACTGATGAGGACGGGCTCGGGGATGCCCTGCTTGCGGATCTCCACGGCCCAGCCGTCGTCCTCCTCGTTCTTGATGACCCGGGCCGACCAGCCGTTCCTCCGCCAGAACGCAGGCTCCATGACCTCGGGCTCGGCGGGCGTTTGCTCATTGCTCATGGGCATTCCTCATACCCCTGATTGCCCTCGCGCGGTGCCTCCTTCGAGCATGGGGCCCGTGCTATCCCGGAGGCATGGCCCCGTCCCGGGGCCAGCTCACCAGGGGAGCGTCCATGCGCTTGTCATTGATTCGCGGTCTCGTGGCGGGGATGTCCTGGGGCGCGTCCGCGTCCGCGCAGACGAGCTTCTCCCTCACCCCACCCTGCGCGCCGGGGCTCTGTGGCGCGTCGCGCCTGGGTGGAGCGGCCATGAAGCCAGCGGGCGCGGTGGGTGATTCGCAGTACATCGAAGTGGACGTGGCGGCGACGCAGTTGCTGCAGTCCAGCAGCGAGCACATCGCCATCAGCGGCTTCGCGAGCGGCCACCCGTTCGGCACCAGCGGTGCGTTCAGCACCACCGCACCGAACGGCGGCATCGGCATCGCGCTGGGGCGCATCGACACCGCGTCGCACCCGAGCTGCCCCGCGGACCCATCGGACTCGAAGGTGGAGTTCGCCATCGAGCGGTTCGCATGGAGCGACATCTACGGGTCGCAAATCCTGCACTGTGTGTCATTCGACAAGGCGGCGCTGAACGGCGTGTGGAAGGTGCGCCTGGGCCTCTACGTGTCGTGCGTGGGCACGGCGTGCAGCGCGTCCGCGACGCTCGAGGATCCGGTCACGTTCGTGCAGTTCGGCGCTGTGTCCAGCAGCGGCATCGCGCTCGCGAACCCGACCGCGGCACGCCGGCCCTGGTACGCGGTCACCAACTTCGCGGCCGAGCCCTTCAACTACAGCGCCACCTTCTGGGTGCGCTCGGAGTCATACAACTCCTACTGACGCGCCCGAGGGCCAGCGCATCCTCGTGCCCTGGGAGGGAAGCGCGCTGCCTCACGGACGGAAAGCGAACCTCCCGAGCGGGGTGAGCCGTTGCCTCGCCTCGCGGCCGTGCCCCGGACCTGCTGTTCGCCCAGGTGCAGCCGGGGGTGGCACCGGCCCTGCAGTCGGAGCCCGTTGGAAGTTTCTCGACGGGAGCCGGGACCGATGGGCACGAGACGCAGGTGGCTGGGAGCGGTGGTGGCGCTGGGGGTGGTGGGGTGCGGGCCAATGGAGCCAGCGGAGTTGGAGGGCGGGCCGGAGCCGGCCGCGCCCGCCGAGGCATCCGAGCTGGGCCACGCCGAGCTCGCGGCGACCACCACCACGCGCACGATTACGGCGTACGCGGACACGATGGCGGACGCCACCCAGCCGGACAAAGGCTTCGCCTCCGCGCAGACGCTCTACGCGGACGCCTCGCCACGGCGCCAGCCGTACCTGCGCTTCAACCTTTCAAGTGTGGAGGGGGTCATCACCTCCGCGAAGCTGCGCGTGTACGTGGTGGATGGCAGCAAGGACGGTCCGGCCGTCTATGGGGTGCGTCCGGACTGGAGCGTCTCCTCGCTCACCTGGAACAAGGCGCCGGCCGTCCTGACGCAGAAGCTGGCGGACGTGGGCGCGGTCTCCGCGGGCACGTGGGTGGAGTACGACGTGTCCTCGTGGGTGAAGGCGAACTTCTACGACTATGCCTTCACGCTCGTCTCCACCACGAGCGACGGCACCGGCATCGAGGCGAATGACGCGCCGGGCAGCAACAACCCGCGCCTGGTCCTCACCGTCCAGGATTGCCCCGAGCCGCGGCTGGCCGTCTTCCCTTCCAGCTTCGACACCTGGGTGTCCCAGGAGGAGCCCACGCGGCGCAACGCCGACAGCACGGCGCTCACTTCGGACGGCGCTCCGGAGAGCGAGGCGTACCTGTCCTTCGACGTGTTGACGGGGAGTCGCACGGTGACGGGCGCGCGGCTGCGCGTCTTCGCGACGGGGGGGACGGGGAACGCGCCGGCCGTCCACGCGACGACGAACTGGAGCGGCGGTGACTTCGACTGGACGAGCCGCCCGGTGGTGGCCCCCACGCCGCTGGCGGACAAGGGCAGCGCGAGCAGCGGCACCTGGGTGGAGTACGACGTGGGGGCGGCCATCACCGGAGACGGGCGCTACGGCTTCGCGCTGCGGCCCCAGAGCACGGATGGAATGACCTTCACCTCCAACGAGGGCCCGTTGCACCAACGGCCGCAGCTCGTCCTCTCGTACACGGAGTCGACGTGCGCGTACCGGGGGCTCAGCCGGGTGGGCGGCACCGTGTCGGGCGTGATGCATGTGTCCGCGGGGGGCGACGAGCGGGTGGTCTCCACGGCGGCGGCCGCCGACGGGGGATGGGTGGCGCTCGGCTCCTACGTGTCCAATGGCAGCGCCTACCCTCCTTCGTTTGGAGAGGGCCCGTTGCCGGGCACACAGGGCCTCGCGGTGACGCGCTACCGCGCGGACGGCTCGGTGGTGTGGAGCGTGGGACATGTCGGCCAGTACCTCCCGGCGAAACTCGCGGTGACGCCAACGGGCCAGGTGCTCGTGGTGGGCCGCTATTACGGCGCACCGGACCTGGGCACGGGCCCGCTGCCGCAGACCATGTCGACACGCCTCTTCGTGATGCGGCTGACCGCTGACGGGATGACGGAGTGGGTGAGGACCTTCGCCTCCACGGACAGCAGCAGCGGACTGCTGGGCGTGCTCGAGCCCACCGGCCTCACCACGGACCCGGAAGGCGCGCCCATCGTCGCGGGCCGGTTCTCCGGTGAAGTGGATTTCGGCGGCGGGCCGCTGCGCTCGGACGCTTCGGGGTCGCAGGCGACCATCGCCCTGTACCTGGTGAAGTTCACGGCGGACGGCTCGCACGCGTGGTCGCGGACCTTCGCGGCCTCCGATGCGTCGTCCCAGCTGACGGTGGCGGCGGACAGCGCGGGCAATCTCTATCTCAGCGGCTCGGCGCCGGGCGGCACGGAGCTCGCCCCGAGCGGCAGCGGGCCCACGCCCTTCGTGGCGCGGCTCACCGCCACGGGCGAGCGGGTGTGGACGCGCGCCTGGGCCGGTGCCAACGGCGCCACCGTGGCGGTGGTCCCGTATGGCGGCGACGTGTACTTCAGCGGCACCTTCACGGGCGCCTTCAGCTTCGCGGGCACGACGTACACGCAGGTGCCCACGGATTACAGCGGCTTGCCGGATGACCTGTTCCTGGGGCGGTTGACGGGGGATGGCGCCGACGTGTGGTTGAAGCACGTGGGCGCGCCGTATGGCGAGAGCGCCCAGGGGCTCGAGGTCACCCGCACCGGCACGGTGGTGCTGTGGGCGCGGACGAGCGGCCCGGTGAGCTTCGGAGGCGGCACGTTGCGTGGAGGCCCCATCTACGCGGGCTACTCGACGGCCGGCACGCACCGCTGGTCACGCCACCTGCCACTCACCGGGTTTCCCACCGCGCTCACGACGGGGGAGCTCCTGTTGGGCACGACCCTCCAGGACACGACCCAGGTGGACGGCGTGAGCTACGTGCCCTTCGCCTGGCACGGCACGACCGTCACGGACGACGCGCTCTTCCTCCGGCTGCGGCCTTGACGCAGGCGCTGCCCCCGGGCCTGGGCGCAGCCAGTCCCGGGGGCAGCATCCGTATCTCTTCGTGGAGCCCCTGCCCTTCCAGGCCACCGGGGCATCGCCACGGAGACGCCGTTGCAGACGTACGACCTGTTCGCTCCCACCACCGAGTCGGAGCGCCACGCCCTGTATGCGCGCATGCGCGCGGAGTCCGGGCTCTGCCGGATCGCGCCCTTCGGCGCCTATGCCGCCGCCCGGTACGAGGACGTGCGCACCGTCCAGAAGAACGCGCAGCGCTTCTCCTCCGAAGCGCTCGCGACGACGGCGGAGCCGCCCTGGCTGGGGCCCAACCCGGTGGCGCAATCGCTCGTCACGCGGGATCCGCCGCGCCACACGCAGCTTCGCGCCATGATCAACCGCGCCTTCGGTCCCACCGGCATGGCGCGGCTGGAGGCCGACGAGCGCATCTTCGAGCAGCCGGACGTCTTCGCTCCCGGCCGGGAGAAGGCAAGCCAGCACCTCTCCTTCGGCCACGGCATCCACTTCTGCCTGGGCGCGCAGCTCGCGCGCATGGAGGCCCGGCTCGCGCTGGAGGCGCTCGTCCCGCGCATCCGCGCCCTGCGGCTCCGCTCCCCGGCCATCGAGTGGCTCCCGGGGCTCACCATCCACGGGCCCCGGACGCTCCCGGTGGAGCTCCTCCCGGCCTGAAGCCAGGCGGCTTCCCTCCGAGTTCCAACGACATACAAACCGTGGCGTGGCCATTCAAGACCCACCGCGTTCGGTTTGACCCAGTTGCTGGAATTTATGGGCTTTCAATATACACCGGCCGACTCTTGGCGCTGCCAGCCCATGCAGCGTGAAACGAGGAAGCATGGCCCCCGTGAAGCAGCGAAGGAAATCCCTCATCTTGACGGCTGACATCCGGCTGTCAGCCGTCTCTCTGTTCTTGATGACCGCCTGTGGCGAGACCCGGGAGGAGGGACAGCCACAGCCTCCGCTGGGACAGGCCGAAGCAGCGGCCAATGGCGAGTGCGTGGTCCAACCGCCCTTCAATCCCAACTTCGAGCCGGAACTGGAGTGGGCTTGGAGTGGAAGCACCATCCTGCCACAGCACAAGCAGGTCATGATGACGCCCATCGTCGTGGAGGTGAACGGCGATGGCATCCCAGACGTCGTCTTCAGCTCCTTCGCGGGCGCCAACTACACGACGGATGGCGTCTTGCGTGCCATCAGCGGCGCGGACGGCAGCGAACTGTGGACCGTGACGGACCCGGCCCTGCGCGTGCGGGGAGCCGCGAGCGTGGCTGGCGCGGACATCGACGGTGACGGCCTGGTGGAGCTGTGCGCCATGCCATCGAGCGGCGGCGGCATCCTCTGCTTCGAGAACACCGGCGCGTTCAAGTTCCGGACGGAGGGAACGCTGAACAACTGGGGAGGCGTCTCGTTCTCGGACCTGGACGGCGATGGCACCGTGGAAATCATCAACGGCAACCAGGTCTTCAGCAATACGGGCGTGCTGAAGTGGTCAGGGATGGATGGCATGGGTGGCCAGTCCACGGGCCCCATCTCGTTCGCGGCGGACATTGACGGTGACGGCCTGCGGGAAGTGGTCAATGGCAGGGCCATCTACCGCCATGACGGCACGCTCAAGTGCAGGAACACGAACATCGGGCATGGACTGGCCGGCGTGGCCAACTTCGACAGCGATCCCCACGGAGAGGTCGTGGTGGTGTCCGCCGGTCGAGTCTCGCTGATGGATGACGACTGCACCCTGCTCTGGACCCAGGTCCTCCCCGGCGGCGGCAACGGTGGCGCGCCCAACATCGCCGACTTCGACGCGGACGGCCTGCCGGAGATCGGTGTGGCTGGCGCCACGCGGTACACCGTCTTCGAGACGAATGGCACCGTCAAGTGGTCCAGCCCCGTCCAGGACAGCAGCTCGAACATGACGGGGTCGTCCACGTTCGACTTCGAAGGGGATGGGAAGGCGGAGGTGGTCTACGCCGACGAGGTCCGCCTGCGCATCTATGACGGTGCGACTGGCGCGGTGCGCTTCAGCGTGGAGCATGCCTCCGGGACGACCTACGAGAACCCGCTCATCGTCGACGTGGATGGTGACGACAACGCGGAGATCGTCGTCGCCTCGAACAACTACGGCTTCCCTGGTGCCACGGGCATCCGCGTGTTCCGCGACCGCTCGGATGGTTGGGTGAACACCCGCCGCATCTGGAACCAGCACGCGTATTCCGTCACCCACATCAACGACGATGGCACCGTCCCCACGCACCCCATCGATAACTGGCGGACCCCCGGGCTCAATACCTTCCGCTCCAACAGCCAGGGCACCGGCTCCACCAACCCCTTTGCCGCCGCGGATGTCACGGTGACGGAGGTCAGCGCCGGGTGCGACCGGACGACCGGAGCCCTCAGTCTCAACGCGCATGTCTACAATCAGGGGGATGCCGCCGTCTCCGCCGGGCTGCCCGTGGCCTTCTACCAGGGCAATCCCACCGCGGGCGGCACGCTGCTGGGCGTGGCCACCCTCCCCTCCGTGCTCACCGCCGGCCATGGCGCGGTCGCAACCCTCTTGCTCGCCTCCGCCCCGGGCGGGACCGCGGAGATCTGGGCCGTGGCGGACAACGATGGCACGGGCGTCGGCCGGGAAACCGAATGCGTGGAGACCAACAACAGCGGCAGCGCACCCGTCAGTCTGGAGTGCTCCACCAACGTCCCGCCTGTCGCTGTCTGCAAGGACGTCACCGTCAGCGCCATCACCTGTAACGCGCAGGTCAGCGTGGATGACGGAAGCCATGATCCGGATCAGCAGCCCTCCCCCCTCACCCTCACCCAATCCCCCTCGGGTCCGTTCGGCCTGGGGAGCCACTCCGTCTCGTTGACGGTTTCCGATGGGCAGTCGAGCGACTCCTGCACGGCCACGGTCACCGTCGTCGACACCACGGCCCCCGTCATCACCTGTCCGGCCGAGCGCATCGTGGAAGCCACGGGCCCGGAGGGAGCCTTCGTCATTCCCGGGGAGGCCACCGCTTCAGACGCGTGTGGCGCGACGATCAGCGGCCCTTCCGCTGGAATCCATCCCCTGGGGACCACGGAGGTGACGTACACCGCCACGGACGCAACGGGCCTCAGCGCTTCCTGCACCACCGCCATCCACGTGGTGAACCACGACTCGGCGCCCCCTGACCTCACCATGTGCAACATGCCGCGCTACACGTCCGCGGAATTGATCAAGGCGTGTGGCTGGGCCACGCCCGGCTCCAGTGGCGCGGCCATCAGCGCGGTCCTGCTCACCATCGACGGGGGCGCTCCCCTGCGCCTCACGCCGGACCTCAGCGGCGGCCACGTCGTGAGCTGGCTGGAGCTGCCCGAGGGCGAGCACACCATTACCCTCACCGTCATTGATACCGCCGGCGGCACCGCGACCCGGAGCATGGAGGTGACGGTGGACCGCACCGCGCCAGTCCTCCGGGTCCTCGCCCCCGCGCTCGATGTCCCCCAGCCCTGGGTGGTGGACATCCTCACGGAGGTCACGGACCTGACCCCGGTGCGGGTGACCGCCAACTGGATCCACACGGCGGACGTCGGCGCGGGGACGAACATTGCCGCGCACACGGTGGCCTTCTCGAGCCCCGGCTACAACGCCGTGCTCCTTCAGGCCACGGACGCCGCGGGCAACACCTCGGAGCAGGTCATCCAGGTGCTCGTCCAGTAGTCCCGGACAACCGGGTCTCGCCCTCCTGGTGGGAGGGCGAGACTCGCGGACGTGTTTCAGCGAGGCGCTTTTCCACGCGGCCTTCACGAGCGAATGCCGTGCGCGTCGAAATGTGTTGAAGATGGGCGCATGTCGCCGCCCCCGGCCCATCCGTCACTGACCTCACTCGTGCCCCCACCGGGCGAGCTGCTTCGCACGCAGAGAAAAGCGGGCCGGTCCGCCGTGGTCGGCCTGATGCTCCTCTGGGGCGCCGCCTTCGTGAGCCCCTTCGTGACCTACCAGGCGGACGTGAAGGCCGCGGAGGGCGAGCTCCTCGTCCACCTGTCGGACCGCGCGGGCCTCCAGGCCCAGGCACTGGGCGCGCACCTGGGACTGCTGCGCGCGGAGCTGCAACGGCTGGCGGAACACCCGGCGCTCAGACCCGAGGATGGTGCGGCGGCCCCCGAGGTGGCGCTCCTCGAGAATGCCTTCGGCCACACGTCCCTCTTCTCGGCGGGCGTCGCGCTGCTGGCAGCGGACGGCGAGCGCATCTGGAGCGACCCGGTGGACATGCCGCTGGGGCGCACACCGCTCCCCACGCGCCCGTGGTTCCGGCGGATGATGGAGCGGCGGGCCGCTTCGGTCGGACTGCTGGACGAGGAAGGCGGAGGGCTCGTCGCGGTCGCGGTCCCCGTCGTGCGCGACGAGCGTGTCGTGGGCCTGCTCGTGGGCGAGCTCGCGACGGCGAGCGAGCTGCTACCGCCCCATCGCGGGGCGAACGAGTCCCTGGTCGCCCTGCTCGGCGAGCGCGGCCGGCTCCTCCTTCCGGCAATGCCTCCGCCACTCTTGCGCCAGCCGGAGCTCGCCGCGCGCCTTCGCCCGCTGGTGGAAGCGCCCGGGGCCATCACGCTCGGAGGCACGCGGCTGCTCGGCGCGGCGGCGCTCGTTCCCGGAACCGAGATGCTGCTCGCCGTGCTCGAGGACGAGGCGAGGGACCGCGAGCAACTCAAGCGCCGCTACCTCGGGCAGCTCGGCTTCCACACCGCGCTGCTCGGCGGCGTGCTCCTGCTCTTCACGGTGCTCCTGCGCCGCTCCTACCGTTCGCTGATGGCCGCCGAGGAACAGCTGCGGCGCCAGGAGACGATGGCGGCGCTCGGCACGGCCTCCTCGCTCATCGCCCACGAGGTGAAGAACGCGCTCAACAGCATGCAGGCCGCGCTGAGCATGATTCGCGCGAAGGGAGGCGAAACGACCCTGCCCGTCCAGGCGCTGCGTTCCCAGGCGGACCGGCTCGGCCACCTCGCCCGCTCCTTGCTGAGCTTTGCCTCCCCCCAGTCCACGCAGCGGCGCAGCTGCGAGATGCACCTGCTCGTCCAGGACGCGCTTCAAGCCGTGAGGCTCCTGCCGGAAGCAGCGGATGTCACCATCGAGACCACACTGCAGGAGGGGCTCTTCGTGAAGGGGGACCCGACGCTGCTGGTCTCCGCTGTCGACAACCTCATCCGCAACGCCGTCGAAGCCGGCGCCGTGGCCCATGACACAGGGCTGCAGCCCACACCTCGCGTCCAGGTCCAGCTGCTTCGCGAAGGCGCGGAGGTGGTGCTCGTCGTGGAGGACAACGCGGGAGGAGTGCCCCTGGCCTTCGAGCCCAGGCTCTGGGAGCCCTTCGCGGTGGGCCGGTCGAGGGGAATCGGGCTTGGGCTTCCGATGGTGCGCACGGCCATCCGTGCGCATGATGGTGGAAGCGTTTCCTATACACGCGTGCCCGGAGGCAGCCGCTTCACGGTTCGCCTTCCGCTTGAGAAAATGGCTTCATGAGCACCTCCCTGCTGCTCGTCGATGACGACAGGACCTTCTCCTCGCTCGCGGCCTCCATGCTGAGCCAGGAGGGATTCCGCGTCCGGGTCGCGCGCTCGCTGCATGAGACCCGCGTCGCGCTCGCCGCCGAGGCCCCCGACCTCGTCGTGCTGGACCGGAGGCTGCCGGACGGAGACGGGCTCGTCTTCCTGCCCGAGCTGCGGGCCCAGCTTCCAACGACCGTCGTGCTGATGGTGACCGCGCACGGCGATATCGAGAGCGCCGTCGAAGCCATCCGCGCGGGGGCTCGCGACTACCTGAGCAAGCCGGTCGAGATCGACGACCTGGTGATGCGCGCGCGCCGCGCGGCCAGCGACCTCCAGCTCCAGGAACGGCTGCGCCAGGCCGAGAGCGTCCTCGAAGGACGGCATCGGCTGGCGGAGTCCCGCTCGCCAGCGATGCAGCGAACCCTCCAGATGCTGGAGCGGATCGCCACCACGCCGCGAAGTCCCGTCCTGCTGCTCGGGGAGACCGGAACGGGGAAGGCGGTGCTCGCCCGCCATCTCCACGCCTTGCGCCAGAAGCAGGGGGCCTTCGTGCAGATCAACTGCGCCGCGCTCCCGGACACGATGATGGAGAGCGAGCTCTTCGGTCACGAGCGCGGCGCCTTCACGGATGCGAAGACGGCCAGGCGCGGGCTCGTGGAGCTCGCGAGCGACGGGCTCCTCTTCCTCGACGAGGTGGGGGAGCTGCCGCTCGCGCTCCAGGCCAAGCTGCTCACCTTTCTAGACAAGGGGGCCTTCCGGCGACTCGGTGGCATGACGGAGCTCACGAGCACCGCCCGGATTGTCGCCGCCACCAACAAGGACCTGGAAGCGGAGGTCGCCGCCGGGCGCTTTCGCGAGGACCTCCTCTTCCGGCTCAGCGTGTTCCGGGTGGACGTGCCCCCCTTGCGCGAGCGTCGCGAGGACGTGCTGCCGCTCGCGCGCACGCTCGTGCAGGAGCTCTGCTCGGAACTCGGACGGCGCCCGGTCCCCTTCTCCCCCGCCGCGGAGGAGCGCCTGGTGAGCTATCCGTTCCCCGGCAATGTCCGGGAGCTGCGCAACGTGCTCGAACGGGCGCTCGTGCTCGAGGTCGGCCCCGCGCTCGAACTCCAGTCGCTCGCCAAGGGAGGCGGCGCGCCGGCCGCGGTCGACCCCAATGCCTTCTCCGTGTCAGGCCCCCCCCGCCCGCTCGATGAAGTGGAGCGGCTCTATGTCCGGCACGTGCTCGAGCAGCTTGGAGGCAGGCGCATGGAGGCGGCACGCGCACTGGGCCTGTCCTATCCGACCTTCCTCCGCCGCCTGGAAGAGAATCCGCCCTCCGAGTGAGGGACTTTAAAATTCGTTCATCGCTCGGACCGCGGGCTTCAAGATTCTTTCATCGCCCCGTCTTGAGGCCTCCCGCCCTCGACGGGAGGTGTCTGGAACTGGCTGGCACAACGATTGCGTAGCCCCCCCTGTCACGCCAATCCCTGGTGTGGCGTGACAGCTGACAGGGGAGCTCAAGCAATGACTTCGGATGTAAAGGCAGCAGAGGCGAGGCCTTCGTTGAAGGCGATCCTCGCTTCGGATTTGCCAGCTTCGCTGGTGGTGTTCCTGGTGGCCCTGCCCCTCTGTATGGGCATCGCGCTCGCCTCTGGAGCGCCCATCATGGCGGGCCTCATTGCCGGCGTCGTGGGAGGCCTCGTGGTGGGCTTCCTGGGTGGCGTGCCGCTTCTGGTGAGCGGCCCCGCGGCGGGCCTCGCGGTGATGGTCTTTGGTTTCATCCAGCAGCTGGGCTTCGCCGTGACGTGCGCGGCGGTGGCCGCGGCGGGACTCGTGCAGGTGGCGCTCGGCGGGCTGAAGGTCGCGCGTTCCGCGCTGGCCATCTCCCCTGCCGTGATCCACGGCATGCTCGCGGGCATCGGCATTCTCATCGTGCTGGGGCAGGTCCACATCGTTCTGGGTGGCTCTCCTCAGAGCAATGCCTGGAACAACATCCGGGAGCTGCCCGGACAGATCCTCAACCTCCATGGCGCGGCCACGCTGCTGGGCCTGCTGACGCTGGGAATCCTCATCGCGTGGGGCTTCCTGCCGAACGGCCGGCTGAAGAAGGTCCCGGGGCCGCTGGTGGCGGTCATGAGCGGAACCGTGATCGCGGCGGTGATGAACGCGGACGTGGCCCGGGTGCAGCTGGCGGCGGATGCGCTGTCCGCCATCAAGCTGCCGTCCCTTCCGGAAAGCTCCATGTGGGGCGCCTTCGCCGTGGCCGTGTTCTCCCTCGCGCTCGTGGCGAGCGCCGAGTCGCTCTTGAGCGCGGTGGCGACCGACAAGCTCCACACCGGCCCGCGGGCGAACCTGGATCGCGAGCTGCTCGCGCAGGGTGTGGCGAACACCTTCTCCGGTCTGCTCGGCGGTCTGCCCATCACGGGCGTCATCGTGCGCAGCGCGGCGAACATCAACGCCGGCGCGAAGACGCGCTGGTCGGCGATCATGCACGCGGTGTGGATGCTGGCCTTCATCACCCTGCTGGGGAGCCTCGCGGCCTACGTGCCCCTGACGGTGCTCGCGGGCCTGCTCGTGCACGTGGGCCTGAAGCTCGTGAACCTCGCCCACATCCGGGAGCTGCGGCACCGCGGTGAGCTGCCCGTCTACCTCATCACCGTGGCCGGCGTGGTGGGCATCAACCTGCTCGCGGGCATCGGGCTGGGACTCGGCGCGGCCATCCTCCGGCTCCTGTGGCAGCTGGGCCAGGTGCGCGTGGAGATCCACGCCGACAGGGGCGTCCACCAGGTCTGCATCAGCGGAGCGCTGACGTTCGTCGGGGTGCCGAAGCTGTCGACGGCGCTCGCGAAGATTCCGTCGGGCTCCAACGTTGAGGTGGACGTGGCGGTGAGCACGCTCGACCACTCCGGCTTCGAGGCACTCGAGAGCTGGGCTGACACGCATCGCAAGACGGGTGGCACCGTGAGGATGGAGCCGCTCGAGGACGTCTGGACCCGGCGCAGCGCGCGTGCGGCGCTCGCCACGGAGCCTGCCGCCTCATCCTCTTCCTCCCCCGTTCATCACGTTTCGACTCTCTCTCCCGGAGGTGTGCAGTGAAGAAGCTCATCCGAGGCCTGCTCGATTTCCAGCGCCACACCCTGCCCTCGTACCGGGCGACCTTCGCGCGGCTCGCGAAGGGTCAGTCCCCTGACTGCCTCTTCATCAGCTGCTCGGACAGCCGCGTGGTGCCGAACCTGCTCGTCTCCACGGACCCCGGCGACCTCTTCACCGTGCGCAACGTGGGCAACCTCGTTCCGCCGGCCAGGCCGGGCGGACAGCCCTCGGCGGACCGCGGGGAGGCGGCGGCCATCGAGTTCTCCCTGGGCTTCCTGCCCATTGAAGACGTCGTGGTCTGCGGACACTCGAGCTGCGGCGCGATGAAGGCCATCCTGGCCGGAGGCACCGTGGACGGCGCCCCGAACCTTGAGCAGTGGCTCGCGCACGGAACGCCTTCGATCAAGAAGCTGCGTGAGAACAACTCCCTGGTGGGCCAAGGGCTGCCGGACGCGGACCGCCTCTCCCAGCTGAACGTCCTCGAGCAGCTGGAGCACCTGAAGACCTACCCCATCGTGCGCGACCGGCTCGCGGCGGGAACGCTGCGGCTGCACGGCTGGTGGTTCGACATCGGGGCGGCGCAGGTCCACGCCTACCGGGATGACCTTGGCCGCTTCGTGCCCATCGATGAGGCCGAGGGTGATCGGCTCCTGACGTCGCTGGCGGAAGAGCCGCCCGCGCTCCGCGCCGTCCAGTAAGGCAGCACCGAGCCTTCAAGGCAGCACCGAGCCTCGGCGATCCCGCGTTCAGCGTGGATCGCCGGGGCTCTGCATTTCTCAGACAATGAGTCTGGGCCTGGTCGGCCGCGCCGTGCGTTTCCTGTGAATAAATACGCGGACAGTGCGTGGAGATGGCACGGCGGCGGGAACGCTTGAGCGTACCGACCGCACCGAACCCGTTTCCCACCAAGTCTTCACATGAATCGCATCGTCCGTGCCGCGCTCGTTTCGTCCCTGTTCGTTTCGTCCGCAAGCTTCGCGCAGGACGCGGAGTTCAACATGCAGGTGGACATCGATGATCAGGACATGCCCAACGCGCGCATCAAGATGAAGACCACGACGAACGTGGATGGCGAGGAGACGACCACCGTGAAGGTGCGCGGCGGCGGCGCCCGGATGGACGTGCGGATGACGGGTGGAACGACGGAGTCGGAGAGCCACAGCGAGCACCGCGAGACCCGGACGACCGAGACGCGGCGGGAGCCCCGGATGGACTCGCGGCCGGAGATGGCCGCCGAGCCCTCTCACCGCGACTGTGGCACGCGTTCGGACGAGGGCTGCATGATGCGGCGGGATGGGCAGTTCCCGATGGACGCCTCCACCTGGAGCGGCTTCTACCAGTCGCTCAAGAGCGAGAACAACGAGATCGTCCGCCAGGAGAAGGCGGACAAGATGCTCAAGCGCGTCTACCTGACCGCCGCGCAGTTCGGCATGGTGTTGGACCTGTTCAAGAATGAGATTGTCCGCCTGGACGTGGCGCGCGTGGCCGCGCCGCACGTGGTGAATCCGCAGCACGCGCTGGGCTTCTCCTCCAAGTGGCACAACTCCATCAGCGGCAGCGAGTACACGGACATCATCACCCAGTAGTCCAGACAGACATTCCGGGCCAGGGGTTCGGGATTTCACATTGACCCCTCCCCGGCGTCTGGGGCGGTCCTCACGTTAGGATTGCCTCCATGACCCACCGGCACCGCGTCTATCTGGTCCCCGGCTTCTTTGGCTTCACGCAGATGGGTGACAAGGAAACGGAGCGCATCGCCTACTTCCAGAACGTCCCCCGTCTGCTCGAGCAGCGCTTCCAGGAGCGCGGCATCGATGCGCGGGTGCACGCCATCGCCTCCGCCCCCACCGCCGGGCTGGAGGCGCGGGCCCGCGACGTGTTCCGGGAGATGGCACGGACCGCGAACGAGGACGACGCGCAGCTCCACCTCGTCGGCCACTCCACGGGCGGGCTGGATGCGCGCAGCGTCGTCTCACCGCGCATGGCGCGGGAGGCTCCGGACTTCGTGAAGCGCGTGCGCTCGGTCGTGACCATCGCCACGCCACATCACGGCACCCCGCTGGCCAGCTACTTCGACCAGGGCGGCGTGGGGAAGACGCTGCTGCGCTACCTGTGGCTCTTCACCTTCCTCACCCTGCACCGCAAGGCCATGCCCTTGCGGACCGCCGCGCTGCAGGCGTGCTACTGGCTCGTCCTGCGGAGCGAAGAGGCGAAGCTGCCGCCCAACCTCTTCAATCAAATCGTCCGGCTGACGGCGGACCTCTCCGAGGCCGAGCGCGAGGACCTCATCCGGTTCTTCGGCCAGGTGGGCGAGAACCAGGCGCTCATCCAGGACCTCATGCCGGTCCGCATGCGGGGCTTCAACGCGGACACTGCGGACCGGGAGGGCGTGCGCTACGGCTGCGTCGTCACGGGCGCGCCGCCGCCCAGGCTGTCCCTGCACCTGCTGCTCACCCCGGACGCGCTCCTGAACGGACTCTTCGCCTTCCTGTATGCGAAGAGCGCGCCCCTGTCCCGGGAGCTCCAGGTTCCCGAGCGCACGCCGGCCCAGACCCAGGCCCTCCAGGATGTCCTCGGCAGGAGGTTCGAATCCAGGAGCGACGGCATCGTCCCGAGCCGCGCCCAGGTCTGGGGAGAGGTCCTCCACGTCGCGAAGGGGGACCACCTGGACGTCATGGGCCACTTCGACCAGCCTCCGGATTACATCAGCTGGCTGAAGTCGGGCTCCCACTTCCAGGAGCCGCAGTTCCAGGCGATGTGGGACCGGGTGATTGATTTCACGGTGGGCGGCGCCGCGACTGTTCACCCAGGCAACGAAGAGGCGCGACGCATGTCCATCGACGGGTGACGTCCCGCCCGTCCCGGCGGAGAGTCGGCCCATGAGCCATGGACTCGTGACCTCGTTCCTCGCCTCCCTCCTGCTGAGCGCCATTCCGGAAGCAGGGGCCCAGACGCCCCGGCCGCCCTCGCGACAGGAAGGAAACCTCGCACCGGGGCGCGGGGGTGACAGCCAGCAGTCCGTGCCGCGACAGGGAGACATCCCTTCGGGAGCACCCGTGGAGACCGCGCCCCCGAACGTCCCGGAGTTCAAGCCCGCGTTCCCGCAGCAGACGCGCGCCCCGGCGGTGAAGACGCGCACGCCCATCGTGGTGACGGAGATCGCCTCGGGCTTCAACAAGCCGTGGGCCATCGCGTTCCTGCCGGATGGCCGCTTCCTCGTCACGGAGAAGCCCACGGGCAAGCTCTTCATCGTCACCGCCGCGGGCAAGAAGTCGCCCCCGGTGGCGGGCCTCCCCAAGGTGGACGGCCGGGGACAGGGCGGGCTGCTCGACGTGGAGGTGGGGCCCGACTACGCGAAGAGCGGGCTCATCTACTGGACCTATTACGAGCCGCGCGAGGGCGGCAACGGGCTCGCGGTGGCTCGCGCGAAACTGGTGGATGGCCCGAAGCCGCGCATCGAGGGCCTCCAGGTCATCTTCCGCATGCAGCCCACGCTCGAGTCCACGATGCACGCGGGCGGACGGCTCGTCTTCACCCCGGACGGCAAGCTCTTCGTCACGCTCGGCGAGCGCTCCATCCTCCCTGGCCGCGTCCAGGCGCAGGACCTCAAGAGCGACTTCGGGAAGGTCGTCCGCATCAACCCGGATGGCTCCATCCCCCAGGACAATCCCTTCGTGGGCAGGAAGGACGCCCGGCCGGAGATCTGGTCCTCCGGACACCGCAACATCCTCTCCGCGGCCCTGGACGCCCAGCAGCGCCTCTGGATTGTGGAGATGGGGCCGCGCGGAGGCGATGAGCTCAACCGCCCGGAGGCCGGCAAGGACTACGGCTGGCCCACGATTGGCTATGGCGAGGAGTACTCGGGCGCGCCCATCCACAAGACGACGCAGGCCGCGGGCATGGAGCAGCCTGTCTATTATTGGGATCCGGTCATCTCGCCCTCGGGGCTCACCATCTACTCGGGGGCGCTCTTTCCGGAGTGGAAGGGGAACTTCTTCATCGGCGGTCTGTCCAGCCAGGCGCTGGTGCGGCTGGTCCTGAAGGACGACCGCGTGGTCGGCGAGGAGCGCCTGCTCACGGAGCGCAACGCGCGGATCCGCGAGGTGGTCCAGGGGCCTGACGGCGCGCTCTATCTGCTCACGGACGATTCAAACGGCCGCTTGTGGAAGCTCACGCCAGGGACTCCATGAATTCCCGGGTGAGGTATGCTTCAAGCCGAAACATCCTCACCGGGAGACACACATGATGACGTCGTTGAAGAAGGCGGGCCGGGTGCTGTTCGCGATGGGCGCAGGGGCGTTCGTTTCCTTTGGCGCCACGCTGGCGCTGTCCACGCCCGCGACCGCGCAAGCGTCGCAGGTGGAGTGTTACGCCGAGGAGTGCAACGCCAGCTGTGTGGCGAAGGGCTTCCGGCTGGGCAAGTGTTACAAGGCCGCCTGCACCTGCTTCTGACAAGCCATCCCCACGAGATTGTCCCCGGGTAGCCCCAGCGGCCGTCAGGAGCCGCCTGGGGACAGCCCGTGCCGCTCCAGCAGGCGCCGGAGCTGCGTCCGGTGCATCCCGAGCGTGCGCGCGGCGGCGGACACGTTGCCGCCGTGCTGCCGCAGGGCCTGCTCGACACGGGCCCGCTCGTCTTCGTCCAGCGGGCGGAGGCGAGAGGCAGACGGCCCGGCGGGCGGGGGCTCCAGGGGCGCGGGGGCCGCGCCAAACGCGGTCCCGGCACTGGGGCCCAGGTGGACGGACTCGACCCGGGCCGCCCCCTTGAGGAGGGCCTGCTGCGCGGCCGCGCGCGCTTCGACACGCAGCTCCCGGACATTGCCGGGCCAGGGCCTCAAGAGACAGGCCTCGAAGAGCGAGACGTGCGGAGGCAGGCCCGGCGCCAGTTCCTCCACGGCCTTCGCCACCAGGAAGGGGAGCTCCTCCGGACGCCGCCGCAGCGGGGGCAGCGACACCTCCGGCCTCCCGATGCGGAAGTACAGGTCCTCGCGCAGCCGTCCCTGGGCCACCTGCGTGCGCAGGTCCCGGTTGCCCGCGGAGCAGACCTGCACGTCGACCTTCCGGGGCTTCGAGCCGCCCAGCGGGAGCACCTCCCGCGTCTCCAGCGCCCGCAGGAGCTTCGCCTGGACCCCCATGTCCAGCTCCGCCACCTCGTCGAGGAACAGGGTTCCCCCGTCAGCGGCTTGCAGGTAGCCCTCCGCGTCGTCGGCCCCGGAGAAGGCGCCGCGGCGGGCGCCGAAGAACAGGCGCTCCGCGAGCGCGGCGGGGATGGCCGCGCAGTTGACCGCCACGAAGGGGCCCCGGCTCCGGTGGCTCCGCGAATGGAAGGTGCGCGCCACCTGCTCCTTGCCCGTGCCGCTCTCGCCGTGGATGTGCAGCGTGAAGCCGTGCTGGGCGGAGCGCGCCACCTCCTCCAGCAGCTGCTGGAAGGCGGGGCCGCGCACGAAACCCTCCACCTCGCGGACCCCGTGGCGGACCAGGGGCCCCACGTCCG
This sequence comes from Corallococcus sp. CA054B, assembly GCF_003611625.1. Classification (NCBI taxonomy): domain Bacteria; kingdom Pseudomonadati; phylum Myxococcota; class Myxococcia; order Myxococcales; family Myxococcaceae; genus Corallococcus; species Corallococcus sp. CA054B. The sequence goes on along the minus strand of NZ_RAVY01000001.1, from coordinate 31,582 downwards.
CGCTGGGGACGAAGAGCGAATCCCCCAGCCGGATGAGCCGCTGCGCCTCGCGCGGCGCGTTCGCGGGCAACGGCTCGCCATCCACGGAGGTCCCGTTCTGGCTGCCCAGGTCCGTCACCCAGAACCGGCGGCCGTCGAAGGACACCCGGGCGTGGCTGCGCGACATCCGCGGGTCCTGGAGCGGCCCCAGCGCGGGGCTCGCGCGCCCCAGCGTCAGTGCCCCCGGCAGCGGCACCGCCACCGCCATGGGCGTCCCCGCGCACAGCAGGCGCAGGAGCCCCGGCACCGGCGCGCCGTCCGCGGATGCGGGCTGCCCGGGGGCGCCGCTCGGTTGCAGGGTGGACGGGTCGTGTTCCATGCCGCGCCAGCATAGCCGTGCCACCGGTGGCACGGGCCCGTGTGCCAGCCGCCGTGCCAGCCAGGGCCGCCCGGAGCCTCACGCCCGCGACGCACCCGAGGGGAGCGCGTTCCCACCCGTCCCTGGGAGGTGCTGGCATGGGACTCGCACAAGGTGCACGGACGGCTCCCAGCAAGAGCCCCATCGAGGAGACCCCTGGTGAAGCTTCATCCCGCGTGGCTTGGATGTCTGGCATTGATGATGGGGAGCGGCTGCCGGCTGACCGCCCCCGCGCGAATCCCGCCTGGCGAGGCGAGGGCCGACCCCAACGGGGGCTGCCCCACGGGACAGTGCGACCCGGATCCAAACGGCCTGGGTATCTACATCGCGGAGGGGCAGAGCCATTGCTTCGTGTTCGAGCGGACCGCCCCGCTGTGTCCGGAGGGCTTCGTCAACACGCCCGAGGGCGTGATCATGAAGGTCCGTTCCCGGGAGGGGCGGCGCGCGGTGCTCGATGTCCCGGTGGAGCTGGACGGAGCGCCTGGCGCGGCGCCTCGCCTGCACGGCATCCACGCCTCGCCCACGGATCTCTTCCTCGCGGTGGCCGGCCCGGACGGTGACCTCCGGAAGCTCCGGGGAACGGAGCTGGCGAGGCAGACCTTCACGTTCACGCTGCCGGTGACGCCAGCGGATGGAGACCCGCGCCACGCGCGCTATGAGATGACGTGGACGCCGCTCGGCGCCAGCCGCTTCCAGGTGCGCTACCGCCAGGTGGGGACACCGGCATGGAGGCCGCAGTGCGCGGCGCCGGAGAGGGAGACGGTCCCCTCACTGCTGCTGCCGGGACGGCACGTGGATGGCCTGAACGCCGCCATCCGACCGGATGCCAACGCGGTCACGCTCGCTTGCGAGACGGGCGCCATCGGCGTGTGCCTGGACTGGGGTTATCCGCCGTGGGATCCCGCGTCGCTCCAGGACGACCCGGACCGGGCGGCGGCCTACGGGGCATGCCTCCAGGCCAAGCGCGCCGCGTATTTCGTGGGGCTCGGGGACGCGCGGACCTTCACGGTGAGCGGCACGGACTTCCTGCGGCGGGATGCCCATGGCTTCGGCGTGCGCTCCAGCGACCGGCTGGAGGAGCTCGAGTACGTCGAGGCGCTCTGGAGTCCCCAGGGTGCCGTGTGCCTCAACCCCGCGAACCGCAGGACCGACCTGCCCCTGCCCCCGGGACTCCGGCTGCCGCCCTGTGGCGCCACGCCCCAGTGGAGCGCGCCCGCCGTGATGGCGACGGGCGTGCCCCAGCCGCTGAAACGCTGAGCCAGGGGCGGCTTGGGCCGTGGGGCTATGAGCCGCCGGGCGATGGAGCCGCGTCCTGGAGCCACGCGGCGTATTCCTCGCGCAGCCAGGGCGCCTGCGCGACGGCGCGCGCGAGCGCGGAGCGGGCCTCGCCCCGCTCCGCGGCCCCGTCCTCCCTGCCACGGGCTCCCGCGAGCAACAGCACGCCCCGCACGGCCTGGGCCTCCGCGTGCCCCGGGGCAAGCCGCAACGCCGCCTCCACCTGGTCGAGCCCCTCGCGCACCACTGCCCGTGACGCGCGGGGAGCCAGCGCCCACGCGAGCTGTCCGCACACCCGCGCGCGCTCCAGCCGCGCTTCCGCGTAGGGATGGGCGTCCGTCGCCCGCCGCGCCTCATCCAGCGCCCGGCGCAGCGCGGGGAGGGAATCCCGGCCCTGGCGCCGCGCGTGCTCCGCCCGAAGGCGCTCCACCTCCGCGCCCTGGACGCGGCAGTCGGCGCAGACCGGAGCCCGCCGGAGGGCCTCCGCCAGCGCCTGGCCCGCCCTGACGAGCGCCGGCTCCGGGGTGCGGCCCTCCCGTAGCGCCAGCCGGGCCTCCAGCACGTGCGCACTGGCCGTGTGGAGCCACGCGCGGTCCGACGCGGGGTTGAGTTCCTGGGCGCGCGCCGCGTGCTCCAGCGCGCTCGCGAGCGCGGGGCGCGCGTCCCCTCCGGTGCCGACGAGGAAGGACGCCCGCGCCAGCTCCGCCACCGCCAGGTGGTTGCGCGCGGCGGCGAAGCGGCCGTCCACCGCCAGCGCCTTCGCCGCCGCGTCCCTCGCCCGCTGGACCTCCGCCCCGGGGTCCTCGCCTCGCGACCGCCGCCAGGTGGCCTGCTCCGCGTGCAGCTCCGCCAGGTTGGAGAGGGCGAAGAGATAGGAGGGGTCCGCCTCCGCCGCCCGCTGGAAGCACCGCTCCGCCTCCGCGTAGGCCCCGGAAGGGTCCACGCCCTGTTCCCGCTGGTGGTTGCCGCGCCAGCGGTGCACGAGCCCCAGGTCGTTGAGGGCCCAGGGGTAGCGTGGCTGCAGCGCGATGGCACGCGACAGCCACGTGATGGCCTCCGCGAAGGACGCGTCCGGCGACTCACCGGCGCGGGCCTGTCCCAGGCCTCGCATGAAGTGGCCATACCCCAGCGAGTCGTGCGCGAGCACGTCCTCCGGCGCCAGCGCCACGGCCCGGGCCGCGGCCTGAAGCCACGCGTCCAGCAGCGCGGGCGCGCCGCGCCTGTCGGCCTCGCCCTGGAACGTCACCCGCCGGTACTGGTTCATCAGCACCTGGGCCTTCCGGGTGTGCCCCGAGGCCCGGTCCGGATCCGCCAGGAGGCTCTTGTCCGCCGAGGCCTCGGCCCGCTCCAGCGCCGCCAGCCGCGAGCGGCCCTCCCGCCGGTCCAGCTCCGACACCTGCAACCAGGCGTCCGCGAGCGCCTCGTGGGACGCCGCGTCGCTGCGCGCCACCTCCAGGACCTCGCCATAGCGTCCGGTCGCGGCCTCGAAGCCGGCGCGCGCCCCGGCGTAGTCGCCCCGCTCCAACAGCGCCAGGGCCCGCGCGGCGGTGACGTCCGCCAGCAGCTTCCGGGGCTCGGGGAGCCAGGGCGTGCGCGCCACGGCCTCGCGCGCCGCCAGCTCCGCGCCGGCCAGGTCCTGGCGATGGAAGGCGATGAGCCCCTCCAGGTAGCGCGGCGACTCCAGCGCCGGCCCCCTTGCCTGCTCCAGCGAGCGCAGCGCGGGCGCGAGGAAGCGCGCCTCCAGCTCCCGGCGCTGGTGCTCCACCCACGCCGCGCCGCCGCGCCGCCGCGCATCCTCCAGGGCCAGGCGGTAGCGCTCCCCCAGCACCTGGCCCATCGCGGAGTGCAGCTCCGGCGTGTCGACGCCCAGCTCGCGCGCCCGCTCCAGGGCGCGGTGCGCGGGCTCGAACTCGCGCAGCGCCAGGTGCCCGCGTCCGAGCGCCAGCTGCACGAGCCCGTCCCCCCGGGCGCCCAAGCCGTGCGGGAGGGCGGCGATGGCGGCCAGCCGTTCACGCACCCGGGCCTGCTCGGGCCGGGTGTCGTGCAGGGGCAGCGCCTGGTAGGCGCGCACGAACCACTCGGACTCCCGCACCTGCTGGCCCAGCTGCTCCGCCAGCCGCTCGCGCGCCGCGCTCACCGCCTGGAGCTCCCGCCGCGCCCACCACGACCGCGCCGCGAGCCCCGAGAGCAGGAGCATGCCCGCGAGCGACGCGCCCGACACGGCCACCAGCGCCCGGTGCCTGCGCGCCAGCCGCCGCAGCCGGGAGGCGGGGCCGGGCCGCCGCCCGAGGATGGGCTCTCCGTCCAGGTAGCGCCCCAGGTCCTCGGCCAGCGCGCGGGCGGAGGCGTAGCGCTGCGCCGGGTCCTTGTTCAGGCACTTGAGGCAGAGCGTCTCCAGCTCCGCGTCCAGGTGCGGCACCGTCGCGCGCAGGGGACGGGGTTCGTCATGGAGCACCGCCTGGAGCGTCTCCAGCGGGGTGGCCCCTCGAAACGGCGGGACGCCGGCGAGCAGCTCGTACAGCGTGGCCCCCAGCCCGTAGACGTCGCTGCGCCGGTCGATGGCGCGCAGCTCCCCCCGCGCCTGCTCCGGCGCCATGTACGCGGGCGTGCCCATGACCTCGCCCGTGGCGGTGAGGCCGTGGCCCAGGCCGGTGTCGTACGCCAGCCCGAAGTCCACGACGACGGGCACGGGGCGGCCCTGCCCATCCCGGGAGAGCAGCAGGTTGGAGGGCTTGAGGTCGCGGTGGATGACGCCCAGCCGGTGGGCTTCGTGCACGGCCTCCGCCGCCACCTTCATCACCCGGACCTTCTCCGGCACGGAGAGGGCCGCGGCGGCCCGGTCCAGCGGCTCGCCCTCCACCAACTGCATCGCGATGTAGGGCCGGCCTTCCAGCTCCCCGGCTTCGAGCACCCGGCAGATGTTCGGATGGTCCAGGCGTGCCTGGGCGCGGGCTTCCTGGAGCAGGCGCATGGCGCGCTCGGGGGACGCGCCCCGGAGGAACTTGAGCGCGACCTCGCGGCCCAGCCGGAGGTCGCGCGCCCGGTGGACCTCGCCCATGCCACCGCGGCCCAGCAGCGCCAGCAAGGCGTAGCGGCCCTGGCCGGACACGGGCGCCGTCTGCGTGGGGACCAGCCGCTCGCCGTCCTCCGTGGGCGCGTCCACCGGCGCGGGTCCGGGCGTCGCCGGGTCGCTGGCCGGCGGGAGGGCGGGCGCGTCGCCGCCGGAGGATGACATGGCCAAAGACTATCAAATGCCCTGGCACACTGGCACGGAGCCCTCGTGCCAGTGGCACGCCGCGGACCGTGCCTCCCGGACGCGCGCGAGCCGGTCCTCCCGAGTGGGAGGGCCCCGCGAGGCCCTCGGCACACGCATTGCTCAAGGCAGGAGCACGGCGCGGCGGCGCCCCGGCACGAGGCTGGGGCGTCCCACGTCATCCATCCCATCACCGAGGACATCCCCATCATGTCGAAGCTCCGTCACGCCCTGGTCGCCCTGTCGCTCCCCGCCCTGCTGTGGGGCTGCGGTCCCGAGGACCTGCCGTCCGGCACCGCGAATCCGGCCGCCCCTGAGACGCCGCTGCTGGCCACGCAGGAGGGGGAGCTCGCGGCGAGCGGCGAGTTCACCTGGACGCAGGGCCAGGCCCTCACGCCGCTGGGCGCCAGCGCGGGCCGGGCGTGTTTCCTCACCCGCGTGGGCGGAGACTTCGAGGGCGCCGGTGAGCGCATCGACATCACGGAGAGCGGCGGCTCCTGGTACCTCGGAGGGGCCTCCAACCAGTCCGGCATCCGGGGCGCGGCGCGCTGCGTGGACGCGACCGCCTCCCAGCAATACGAGTGGACGCAGTCGATGGCGTACCCGGTGTCCATGGGCACGGCGGCGGGCCGCGTGTGCTTCATCACCGGCATCGCCGGCAAGTTCCACGGCAGCGGCGAGTGGGTCCGCGCCTATGTCGAGAACGGCTACTGGTACCTGAACGGCAACTCCAGCCAGAGCGGCGTACGGGTGCGCGCGCGCTGCGTCGCGTCCACGAACTACACCGACGAGTTCGGCTGGGGACAGGGCGGGGCCGCGAAGCTGATGGACCCCGTGGCGGGCCGCGCCTGCGCCCTGACGTACGTGCGGGGCAAGTTCGAGGGTGGCGGTGAGTACGTCCGCACCTTCCAGAGCAACGGCTACTGGTACCTGGGCGGCGCCTCCGGCCAGGTCGATGTGTCCGGCCGGGCGCGCTGCTTCTAGCCTCCACCGAGGGTCTGGCATGGATGTGTTACGTCTCACCTCCATGCCAGACCGTCTCGCACTCGTCCTCGTCCTCTCCGCGTTGGCTTGTGCTTCACCGGACACCGAACCCGGTGAGTCCGAACAGGCGGCCACGACGCCGCTGAGGCAGAAGGCGCTGGGCCGCATGCGGAACGCGGCGAAGTACTTCCATGACAACGTCGCGCGCCATGGCGGCTATGCGTGGCACCACAACGCCAGCAACCTGAACGAGCGCTGGGGCGACATCCAGCTCGACGCGGATCAGATCATGATCCAGTCGCCCGGGACGTCGGACGTGACCATCGCGTTCGTCGAAGCGGCGCTCGCGGACCCGGCCACCCCGGCGCTCAAGACCTATGCACTGGACGCGGCGATGGCGCTGCGCCACGGGCAGGTGAAGTCCGGGGGCTGGCGCCTCTACGCGGACTTCAAGCCGACTCCGACCATCCGGGCCTGCTACCTCAACACCACCGCGAGCTGTGGCTGTGGCGGCTGCACGGTGACGGCCTATGACGACCAGGTCACGCAGAACGCGCTCATCGCGATGATGCGCACCGACCAGCTCCTCGGGTTCGCGAACGCGGACATCTCCGGTTCCTCCGCGTACGCCCGCGCGCGGGTGGAGGCCTCGCAGTTCCCCACGAACGGCGGCTTCCCCCAGGGGTTCGCCGGCCCCGTCGCCGCGCGACCCGCGCTCCTTGCGAGCTATCCGCCCTCGATTGGCACCGCGTGCGGTCTGGCGAATTGCTACGCGAATTCCTACACGAACGAGTACTGGGACGACCCGACGCTGAACGACAACCTGGCGACGTCCTTCGTGGAGATGCTGTCCTGGGCCAAGGACATCTATCCCGCGCAGGCCGCGACGTATCAGTCCATGCGCACCGCGTTCGGTGACTTCCTCCGCCGTGCGCAGATGCCGCAGCCCCAGCCCGCCTGGGCGCAGCAATATGACCTCCAGATGCAGCCGCGCTGGGCGCGCAGCTGGGAGGCGCCTGCGATTGCCGGCCAGGAGAGCCAGGACGTCATGTGGGCGCTCTTACGCCTCTACCAGCTCGACCCGGGCGTCCCGGCGAACCGCGCCGCGGTCGGCACCGCGCTCGCGTACCTGGAGAGCGTTGACTACGCCAATGACACCCTGCTCTCCCGCTACATCGAGCTCGACGACACCGCACCGTCGAACATCGGCTTCTACACGGTGAAGGCTGGCGGCTACCCGGTCCGGTTCTCCACCGCGCCGCCGACGTACCAGAACTACGCCTGGGAGGTTCCGTCGCAGCTCGCCGCCATCCGCGCGGAGTACGACCGGCTGGCGACCGACACGACCGTGATGAAGCGCTCGTGCCAGCAACTGCGCGCCGACACCGCCCAGGCCGTGGACACCGCCGTGAACAACGAGCGGTGGATCACCACGTACAACCCGGGCGGCCCGCGCAGTGGTGCCACGCCGGGCGACTACCTGGACACGAGCACGTTCGCGCGGAACCTGCGCACGCTGGCGGAGTTCGTCACACGCACGACGACCGACTGCGCCGCCTGGAATTATTGAAGCGGTTCCGCGCCGCTTGACGCCCTGCCCGAATCAGGCGACGAACCGGGGCCATGCCCTACACTCCCATCGTCGCCACGCTGGGCTACGTGATGTCGCCGGACGGCCAGCAGGTGCTGCTCATCCACCGGAACGCCCGGCCGGAGGACGCCCACTACGGCAAGTACAACGGCCTGGGCGGCAAGATGGAGCGCGACGAGGACATCGCGGCGTGCATGCGCCGCGAGATTCGCGAGGAGGCCGGCATCGAGTGCACGCGCATGGTCCTGCGCGGCACCCTGTCCTGGCCCGGCTTCGGCAAGCACGGCGAGGACTGGCTGGGCTTCATCTTCCGCATCGACGCCTTCGAGGGCACACCCCTGGAGAAGAACGCCGAGGGCTCCCTGTCCTGGGTCCCCGTGTCCTCCATCCTGTCCCTGTCGCTGTGGGACGGAGACCGGCACTTCCTGCCGCTCGTGTTCGACGCGGACCCGCGCCCCTTCCACGGCGTCATGCCCTACGAGGGGGGCCGCGCGCTGAGCTGGTCCTTCACCCGACTGTAGGGCCCCCTCCGGGCGTCCTCCGACCAACGCTCGCGCCGGTTTTCCGGCCAGTTCCCCGGCCCGGACCGCTACAACCGCCGCCTCCCCATTGGGACTCACGTGAAGGAGCGCGGCGCATGGACCTCATCGGACAGCTCTCGCAGCAGCTTGGAGTGGATGGCACGCAGGCACAGGGGCTCGCGGGTTCGCTCCTGAAGCTGGTGCAGGGCACGGTGCAGGAGAAGGTCGGTCCGGACGCGGCCCGGCAGATGGACCAGGCCATCCCGGAGATGCAGGGCTGGCAGCAGCAGGCGCAGGCCCCGGCGGGCGACGGTGGCGGCCTCATGGGCGCCCTGGGCGGCATGCTCGGTGGTGGCGGTGGCGGTGGCGGCCTCATGGGCGCCCTGGGCGGCGCGGCGGCCCACGCGGGAGAGGTGGCCGGCGTGGTGGCCATCCTCCAGCGCTTCAACCTGGACACGAGCAAGGCCACCCTGGTGGCTCCCCTGCTCCTCAACTTCCTCAAGTCCCGCCTGGACCCGGGCCTGGTGGGGAAGATCCTCGCCGTGATGCCCCTGCTCGCGGGCGGCTCCGGTGGCGGCGGTGGCCCCCAGGGCGGCGGCGGACTGGGCGGAATGCTCGGCGGCATCCTGGGGAAATAGGAGCGCCAGGGCCCCTGCAAGGCCCTGTCATTCCAGGGGGCTTCCGGGAAACACCGGGCGGAAATGCAAAACAATTCCGCTCGCGGTGGCTTGAAGGGGAACGGCGGGCTTCCACCCGCCCTGGAGCCCCGGTCATGACCTTCCTGTCCCGCATGCAGCCTTCCCCCGCTCCCATCGCCCCCCGCCGGCTTCCGGAGGCCCCGTCGCAGGGCCCCGCGACCCGTCCGGCGCAGCGGCCCGCAGTCGGACGTCCGGGAGACGGATTCGAGGTGCGCGGTGGGCGCGCGGGTCCGGCCGGAGGTCCGGGAGGCATCGCGGCGGGCGGCGTCGCGGGACAGGTGCAGCCGGAGGGCCTGGCCGCGGGCGGCGTGGGCGGCACCGCGCAGCCGCAGGGCGCGATGGAGATGCTGTTGCAGAGCGCTCGCGACAACGTGCCCGGCTTCACCTGGCTGGAGTCCAAGGTGGACGGGGCCCTCAAGGTGCTGGGGGCCGGCACCGACGTGACGGGCTCGCAGGTGGACCTCGAATCCATGAAGCCGGGGGACAAGTTCTCCACGTCCGGCGGCTTTGACGGCGGCTACAAGATTGGCCGCCTCCAGACGCGCTCGCAGATTGAAGTCAGCTGCGAGGAGGGCATGCGCACCAATCCGACCACGGGCGCGCGCGAGCCGGGGCCGAACTACCGGCTGAGCATCGACTCGGAGGTCCTGGGCGGCGTGGGCTTCGAGAACAGCAAGCTCGACGCGAAGCTGCTCGCCGGCGGTGGCGGCAAGGTGGAGTTCAAGTTCGAGACGCCCGCCGAGGTGGCCCGCGCCAATCGCATCATGGACCGCATGAAGACCGGCATGCAGGCCAACATCGCGGGCGCGGCCGACATGCCTCCCCCGGAGGACATCGAGTGGCTGCAAAGCAAGATGGCCGCCGTGGAGCTGCGTGGCACGGGCGCCGCGCAGTTCGCCGCGGACATCCCCGTCCCGGGCGGCCCGCTGGTGAACAACCTCGACGTGGGGGGCAAGGCGCGCTCGGACCGCACGGTCCGCATCGAGTTCCCGGAGGGCAAGCCGCCCGAGGTCGTCATCAAGGACGCCGTCCAGGTGGAGGTGGGCGGCGGCCCGAACCGGAACCTGGAGGTGGACAAGTCCATCGTCGGGCAGGACCGGATGAAGCTGCCCATCAAGGCGGGCGTGAAGGTGGGCACGTCGCTCAAGGGCAGCGGCAAGCTGGAGGTGGAGACGCGCATCCCGCTGCCCGCCGGGTCAAAGACAGGCGAAGTCCTCAAGGATCCGAAGGCCGCGCTCGGCCCCGCGCTCAAGGACATGGCGGCGAACTCGCGCAGCAAGGTCACGCTGACGGTGGAGGGCGCCGGCCTGGTCCAGGGCAACGGCAAGGGCACGTCCTACGAGGTCAGCATCGAGGGCAACCCCGGCACGCTCGTGAAGAACGGCGCGTTCGGCAAGCTCCTGGAAGGCGACGTGCCGGGGGCGTTCGAGAAGGCCGGGAAGGACGCGACCGTGGAGTACAAGGAGACGTCCTATACGCAGCGGGGCGTCTCCCTGGCGCCCGGCTTCAAGGTCGGCCCCGTGAAGGTGGGCTGGGAGCTGGAAGTGGCACGGCGCACGGTGGACGGCACGCCGACGGTGTGGAAGGGCAACGGCGCGGATGCGGCCCGCTGGCTGGAAGGCACCCAGGGCCAGAAGGCCGCCTGAGGCTACAGCGCCATCGTCCCGGCGATGATCTCCTTCATCACCTCGGACGTGCCGCCGCCAATGGTGAGCATGCGCACGTCGCGCCACGCCCGCGCGACGTGCGACTCCTCCACGTAGCCCATGCCGCCGTAGAACTGCTGGCAGTCATAGGCCACGCGCTGGGCCAGGTCCGTGGTGAGGAGCTTGGCCATCGCAATCTCCTTCACCGGCTTCTGCTTGCGTTTGCGATTGAAGAGCTGCACCGCCTGATAGGTGAGCTGCCTTGCCGCCTCCACGCGGGTGGCGTGGTCCACGAAGGTGTGGCGCCACACCTGGAAGTCCAGGAGCCGCTTTCCAAACGCCTGACGCTCGCGGCCGTAGCGGATGGCTTCACGGAGCAGGTCGTCCATCACCGCCACCGTGTAGAGCGCCGTCACCAGGCGCTCCGCGTGGAAGCTGTTCATGATGTGGAAGAAGCCGTCGTTCTCCCGGCCCAGCACGTAGCGGGCGGGGATGCGGCAGTCCTCGAAGTAGAGGATGGCCATGTCCGACGAGCGGTGGCCCACCTTCTGGAGCTTCTTCGACACGGAGAAGCCCTTCACGTCCGTGGGCAGCGTCACCAGCGAGATGCCCGGCGCGCCCTCCCCTCCCGTGCGCACCGCCAGCACCAGGAAGTCCGCGCGGGCGCCGTTGGAGATCCACGTCTTCGCGCCCTGGATGACGTAGTCGTCGCCGTCCTTGCGCGCGGTGGTGCGCAGCCGGGCCAGGTCCGAGCCCGCGTCCGGTTCGCTCATCGCCAGCGCCGCGATGCGCTCGCCGGTGAGCGCGGGGGCCAGGAACTCGCGCTTCTGCTCGTCGGTGCCCAGTTCGTTGATGACCGGCGTGGCCATCTGCCCCTGCACCAGGAGCGACATCGCCACGCCCCCGTTGCGCGCTCGCGCCAGCTCCTCCGCGAAGGCGGCCACGTACCAGTAATCCAGCCCGCTGCCGCCGTAGGCCGGATCATGGCTGATGCCGAAGAAGCCCAGCTCGCCGCAGCGGCGGAACACGTCGCGGGGGAACTCGCCGGCCTGGTCCCACTCCAGCGCGTGCGGGGCCAGCTCCTTCTCGACGAACTGACGCACGGTGCGGCGGAACGCGTCGTGCTCCGGGGTGAAGCGCTCATCCATGGCGCGGGATGCTGTCAGGGCCCGCCCCGCGCTTTCAAGCCGCGCCTCCTTCAGCGTGCGCGGATGAACGTGAAGGACAGCGCCTGGCCGCTCCGCTGGAGCGCGAGCACCGCGGGGCTGCCTGGCGCGCCCAGCTCACGCCGTCGCGCCTCACCCGTGTCCAGCACCACCGCTCCGTCGATGGAGCGCACCACGTCCCCCACCTGGAGGCCCGCCACGTCCGCGCCTTCCGCGATGCCGCTGATGACGACGTCCCTCCCCGTCATGCCGAAGCTCAGGCCCAGCCGCCCCGGCTCCACGCGCTGAAGCCCCAGGCGCCAGTCCCCCAACGCCTGCGTCTTCCCCGCGGCGAGCGTCACCCGCCGGTCCACCAGCTCCCGCCCCCGGCTCCACGCGGTGAGCCGGTGCGCGCCCGGGGCCAGGTCCTTCAGCTCGAAGCGTCCGTCCGCGCCCGTGGTGGGAGACGCGATGCCGTCCGCGTCCACGTACGCGCCCGCCAGCGGTTCGTTCGTGCGCGCATCCACCAGCCGTCCGGACACGCCGCCGCCCGCGTCCACCACCACCTCCACGCGGGCCTCCGCGCCGGACGCGAGCGTCACGTCCACCTTGCCCGCGCGCCCGTCCGCCAGCGTGGCCGTCACGGTGACGCGCGTGGGGAAGACGTCGTCCACCTGGAACGAGTCCCCGGAGAACTGACGCTCCACGGAGGAGAGGAAGTCGTCCTCGCCGCGCGCGGCGGTGACGGTCAGCGCGAAGCCCCGCACCTCGCGGCCTCCCGCCGAACGCACGGTGCCCCTCAGCCGGGCCGCGGGCTTCAGCTGGAGCGTGAGCTCCTTCTGGGACGCGGACACGCTCGCGGCTTCGCCCTGCCGTCCGCCATTCGTGGACCAGACGCGCCACGCGTCCGAGCCCAGGCCGTCCAGGGCCAGCACCGCCTGCCCGGCTGCGTCCGTCATCTCCTCCGCCTGGATGTCCGTGTGACCCGCCTCCGTGGCCATCACCGTCGCGTGGACGCTCGGCGCGCCGTTGGGCTCCAGCACCGTCACGCGGAGCGGCTTCCTGGGTTCACCCACCACCAGGTCCACGTGGCGCCGGCCGCCCGCCTCCAGCTCCACCACCTGCTGCTGGTCGCCGTTCTGGAAGCGCAGCGCGGACAGCCACGCGCTCAGCTGGTAGCGCCCCGCGCCCACGCGCATCGACCACGTTCCATCCGGCTTCGCGGGCACGTCGACGGACTCGGAGGCCGCGGCCCCCACCCGGTGCGCGGTGACCGTCACCGCGCCGGACGGCCGTGCGCCGTCCTCCTTGCGCACGGTGCCCTCCAGCACGCCTTCGCCCACCAGCGTCAGCCGCGCTGTCGCCGTCTTCCCCGCCTCCACGCGCACGGGCTGGCGCACTTCGTCCTCGCTGTCCACGCGGCGAGCCGCGACGTACACGGTGCCCTCCGGCACGTCCTCCAGCGTGAAGCGCCCCTGCGCGTCCGTCACCGAGGGCAGCGCGTCCGGCAACGGGCGCCACCGGAGCTGCGCCACCACCGACACGCCGGGGAGCGGCGCCTCCGAGCCATCCACCACCGTGCCCTCGATGCGCCCTGGAGCCGCGAGCTCCAGCACCAGCTCGAAGCGCTGTCCCGCGAGCACGCCCAGCCCCGTGCGCGTGAGCGGCTGGAAGCCCGGAGCGCGCACCTGTACGTCGTAGGCGCCCGGCGCGAGTCCGCCCACCTCGAAGCGTCCATCCGCCTCCGAGCGCGCCTGGAGCAGGTCCGCCCGGTCGCCGTGCGCGCGCACGCCCACCGTGGCTCCCGCGATGGCCTCGCCCGAGTCCCTACGCCGCACCACGCCCGTGAGCGAGGCCGCGCCGCCCAGGCGGATCCGCACGCCCTTCACCGTCATGCCCGGCCCCACGACGATCGGCCCCTCGGCCGCGCCGCTCTCCTCCTTCACCGTCATGCCCGGTCTCTCGACGACCGCGCCTCCGGCCGCGCCCGTCGCCTCTCCGTGACGGGCCGTCACCTGGAACGACCCGGGCGGCACGTCCAGCGAGAAGCTCCCCGTGTCTCCGGCCTCCACCTCCACCGCGCCGTCCTCGCCCCAGGCGCTCACGCGGGCTCCCGGCGCGGGCGTTCCATCCGCGCGGGTGACGAAGCCCTCGATGAACGCGGAGCCATCCATCTCCACGCGCACGTCCGTCCCCGGCACGTGCACACGCGCGATGCGGCGGGGCGCGTGGCCCGGGGCTCGCGCCTCCAGTTGATACTCACCGCGCGCCAGCCCGTGGAAGCCGAACGCGCCCCGTGCGTCGCTGAGCGCCTCATGCCGCGCCTCGTCCGGCACCGACGCGCCCGCCTGGAGGAACACGGGGAGCGCGTCCTCGAAGCCGGTGTGCGGCGTGAGCGTCAGCTCCGTCATCGGCACGGGCGCTCCGCCCACGCGCTCCACCGTCAGGCCGGTCAGCGACCCACCGGACTCCAGCAGGAGCCGGACCGAGGACAGCGCTTCTCCATGGGGACGCGTCACCTCCGCGCGCGCCAGCGCCAGCCCTTCCGCATGCGCGGTGACGAGATAAGGCCCGGGACGCGCGGGCAGCACCAGCGCCCCCGCCGCATCCGTCCGGCCCTGCCCCGCCACGCGCCACGACGGCAGCCGTGAGCCGGGGGACGCGGGCCCTCGCAGGTACAGCGTCACCTCCGCGCCCGCGAGCGGACCCGTGGCCGTGACGGTCTCCACGCGCAACGCCCCGTCCGCGCCCCGCATGGGCTGTTCCACGGGCGCGGTCGCCCCGCCCCCATTGCGCACAGGGGCCCGCGTCGGGCCGGACGCGGGCCGCTCAGGGGTCGCCACCGCTTCAGCGCGCACCGCCGCAGCAGGCGCGGAGGCGCGCATCCAGACAAAGACGCCGGCCAGCAGGAGCGCCAGCCCGGCCACCACGACGAACACCTTGCGAGACGACATGCACCCTCCGGGGGAGGTGGGGAGCCGCGCCCCAAGACACCTCACCCAGCCCCCAGGTTCCAAGGGGGCGTCTCGTTTTCCACCGTCACGCGGTGCTACAGGGGCAGGAACGCGATTCGGATGCCCGCGGTGAACAGCGCGTGGAAGCCGTCATCCACCGGGGCGAGTCCCTGGTCGCGGGTGCCCACGCCGGTGATGTCCAGCGTCTGCGTCCCGGTGCGCACCGTGTACTGGCCCACGGACGCGGTGATGATGGGCCCCACCGACAGGGACCGCGCCACGCGCACGTCACCGCCCAGCGTGAGGCGCGCGATGGTGGGCCCCCGGTCCGTGACGTGCGTGTCCACGTGCGTGGGGACGAACACGTTCGGCGCGACCTGCAGCTGCGTGTCCCCCTCCACGTGGCTCTTGAGAATCTCCAGGCCCACGCCCAGGCCGATCCACGGATCAAAGCCTGAGCCCGGCCGGATGTGGTAGCGGACCTCCGGCCCCACGCGCCACTGGAAGGTGTCGCAGCTGAAGCCCTCCGGGCACGACAGCTCGTTCCTCTTGGTCAGCACCGGCTCCCAGCTGCCCCACACGCCCAGGTAGAACCGCGGCGTCACCCGGAAGCCCAGCTCCGCGATGATGGGGAAGGAGACCTTCGCGGACGCGGTGATCTTCAGGTCCTCCAGGCCGCCGCCCGGGGCCTGGCCGTTCGTGTAGACGTAGCCCAGGCCGGCGCCGATGTTGCCGCTCACCGCGAACTGCGGCCCGACGCGCCCCTCGGGGTGGTGTCCCCCCGACTTCTGCATCTCCTCCGAACTCATCGTGGTGGTCGCGGTCGACGTGGACGTCTCCGTCTCCGTTTGCGGCTCCGGCTCCTGCGCCCCCGCCGACGTGGCGATACCCAGCGCGGCTGCGAGTGACAGCGTCCAGCGGAACGGCGCATTCATCGAGGTCATCCGGTGCATCCTCCGTGTTCGGGATGGATGCGGACGGAAGCAAGCCGCGCGTGCCGTTAGAAGCCACCCGCCTCCGGCGCGCGCCGCCATTCGACAGACAGACCCCTTCAGCGATCAGTCGCGGACAACCACCCCACCCCACGGGGAGGCAACCTGGCGGGGTGGATGGGAAGCGCACGTGCGGGAGGACCCGGGACGCTGGATGGGCGCCTTCACCGCGATCCTCAATCTAGCAAGTCGGCCCGAAAATCCAACGGGTTGACCCGGCGGTGGCCAGCGTTCACCTTGCCCGCTCCACGAACGCCCACGGGCGGAAAGGAAAGACATCATGGCCGGCCAGGAGCAGGAGCTGTCGCCCGAGGCGCTCGCGCTCATCGCCGAGGAAGAGGCCCTGCTGTCACGCGTCCAGCAGGCGCTGGCGGAGGCGCGCCGTCAGGCCGCGGAACGCACGCTGGACACGCAGGGGCTGATGGCCCAGCTCCAGGTCTTGCGCGACGACGCCACCACGGCGCACGCCGCGGACCTGCCGCACGTCTTCACCCAGATGAACGAGGTGCGCTCCATGCTGGAGCGGCAGGAGGTCGTCGCGCTGCCGGACGCGCACGCCCCCTACTTCGCGCACCTGCGCCTGTCCGGGCCCACGGGCGCGCGCGACTACCTGCTCGGCCGCACCAGCTTCGCCAACCTCTCCGCCGGCGTGCGCGTCATCGACTGGAGGTTCGCCCCCGTCGCCCGCGTCTTCTACAACTACGAGGAGGGCGACGCGTTCGAGGAGTACTTCGGCGACCGGCTCTCCGAAGGCGAAGTGGAGGCGCGCCGGCTGGTCATCATCGAGAAGGGCGTCCTCACCCGCATCAGCACCGGCCCGCACCTGCTCCAGCGCGATGCCCAGGGCCGCTGGCACGCGCGCGGCCGTGACGCGGCCTCCGTGCTCGCGGGCGGCAGCGGCACCGCCGCGCGTCCGGGCTTCCTGGGCGTGGGCCGGGGCGAGACCCACGTGGAGGACGCCTTCGGCGTGACGGCGCTCCTGGACGCGGAGCAGTACGCCGCCGTCAGCACCGGCCCGGAGCAGCCGCTGCTGGTGCTGGGCAGCGCGGGCAGCGGCAAGACGACGGTGGCGCTGCACCGGCTGGCCAAGGTCATCTTCGACGACGCGAAGACATACCCGCAGGCGCGCACCAAGGTCGTCGTCCCGGAGGAGGGCCTGGCCCGGCTCACGCGCCGGCTGCTCGCGCCGCTGGGCCTGGGCAAGGTGTCCGTGGAGACGCTGGAGGCCTGGTCGCTGGCCACCGCGAGAAGCACCTTCAGCGTGCCGGGCATCAAGCTGTCCCCGGACACGCCCGCGCTCGTCTCGCGCTTCAAGCGCCACCCCGCCCTGCGCCGCGCGCTCGCCGGCCGCCTGCCCGTCTTCAAGGGCAAGGCCCTGCCCCCCACGCTGGACCGGCTGCGCATCAAGCTGGCGGACGCGTACATGGACCGCGCCTTCCTGGAGGCCGTGGTGGCGGACGCGAAGGGAGAGCTGCCGCGCACCGTGGTGGCGGAGGTGCTGGAGCACACCCGGCAGCAGACCGCCACGCCGCTGTCGCGCCAGTACAAGGGCTTCGACGAGGACCGGCTCGTCACCGTGGACGGGCGCGCGATTGAAGCGGACACGCCGGACGCGCTCGCGGGCACCGTGGACGCGGACGACCTGCCCGTCCTCATGTTCCTCAAGGCGCAGCGAGGCGCCCTGGGCGCGGAGCGGCTGGCCCACGTGGTGCTGGACGAGGCGGAGGACTTCTCCCTCTTCGAGCTCTTCGTCGTCAGCCAGCTGCTCGGAGACAGCCGCAGCTGCACGCTCGCCGGGGACGAGGTGCAACAGACGACGGCGGGCTTCGCCGGCTGGGACGCCGCCCTGGACGAGCTGGGCATCCGCGACGCCGCCACCTGCCGGCTCCAGGTGTCCTACCGCTGCCCGCGCCCGGTGGTGGAACTGGCGCAGCACGTCCTGGGCACCCAGTCCCCGGCCACCGCCGCGAAGGCCGGCCGCGAGGGCGCCCCCGTGGGCTTCCACCACTTCCCCGACGAGGCCCAGGCGTGGCTCTTCCTGGGAGACGCCCTGCGCGACCTGGTGCTGCGCGAGCCGCACGCGTCGGTGGGCGTCATCGCCAGCAGCCGCGAGGCCGCCCAGTCCTTCCACCGCGTCATCCGGGAGATGCCCTGGGCGAGGCTGGTGCTGGAGGGCGACTTCTCCTTCGAGCCCGGCGTGGACGTGACGGACGTGGACAACGTGAAGGGCCTGGAGTTCGACTACGTCGTCCTGCCGGACGTCACCGCGCGCGCCTACCCCGCGGACGACGAGGCCCGCCGCAGGCTGCACGTGGCCGTCACGCGCTCCTCCCACCAGCTGTGGGTGGCCTCCTCCGCCGTGCGCTCCCCGCTCATCCGCACCTTCCCCGGCGCGGACGCGTTGCTTCAGGGCTGACGGCCGCCGCCCGCGCGCCACTCCTTCTGCCGCTGGGCGTGGGCCTCGCGGCGAGACAGCGCCTCCGACTCCTGGCGGGGAATCTCCGCCAGGCGCGTGCGGTGCATGTTCACGCTCAGCTCCAGCAGGCCCCGGTGCTCCGACGGCAGCTTGTCGCCGTAGTCCTGCAGCATCGTGGTGGCGAAGGCGATGGCGTCCTCGGACACCTGGCGGCGGTGCTCGTAGTACTGGTGCACCTCCTCCTCCGAGGCCTCGTTGGACAGCACCTTGCCGTAGAGCGCGTTCCACTTCGCCTTCACGCCCTCACGGCGGCGCAGCTCCTCCGGGTCCTTCGTGGGCGCGTCCAGTTCGAAGTACAGGTTGCCCGGCAGCTTCGCGCGCAGCGCCTCCAGGTCCACCGGATAGGGGCCGGGCTCCTCGGGCGGCGCCGCCTGCACCTGGGCCGTCGCCGCGCCCACCAGGTCCAGCCCGCCGTCCTTCGCGCGGGGCACCGCCGGCGTGGACGCGAACACGGGCGGCGGCGCGGGAGCCTGCGTCACGGGCGCGGGCGCCGGAGCCGGCGCGGCGTCCTCCGGAGCCTGCCCGCCAAAGACAAGCCACGCCCCCACCGCCAGGACCAGGACTCCCGCCGTGCCCAGGGGCAGCTTCCAACGCGCGTGCGTGCTCATGCCAAGGCCATACCCCGCGCCCCGCATCCGCCGCAACCCGTGTCAGGGCCCGCCAGCGACGCAGCGCACAATTGATACATTTAAAACATAGCCTGATGCGTCAATTCTCAAATCCCAGCTGACGCGCGACGACATTCCCAATCGTTTCGGATGGAATGCTGCACCCGACATGGAATTCACCATTTTCACCGCAAGCGAAGTTTCCCCGCTTACGGCTGATAAACAAAAACGTATCATCCCCGGCCGCAACCCCACTCACTACTCCCCCTTTTGGAGGAAGCCGCATGAGAAGTTTTCTCTGGATGAGCCTTCTGGCCCTCTCCGCCCCCGTGGGCGCCGCGCATGCCGAAGTGCTGGTGGAAGGCATCGTCGACGTGCTGGTGGACGGCGGCAATACCTACCCCTGGCAGAAGGTGGCGCTGCCCGGCCTGAAGTGTGGCAACGGCTCGCAGTACAAGTTCTTCGTGCACAAGACGAACTCGCCCAACCTGCTGTTCATGATGGAGGGCGGTGGCGCGTGCTGGGACTACGATTCCTGTAGCGGCCGCCTGGGCATCCTGGGCGCGGCGAACCCCAACGGCATCGCCGACGACTACATGACGCAGTTCACGGCCAAGTACGTGTCCCCCATCGTCAACGGGGCGGACCCGGGCCTGCCCTTCCGCGACCGCAAGGACATCGTCACCAAGGGCTGGAACATCGTCTACCTGCCCTACTGCACGGGCGACGTGCACATTGGCAACAACGCCAAGACGTACGTGGACACCACCGGCGGCCAGGCGCCGCTGACCTGGTACCACAACGGCTACAACAACACGCTGGCCGCGGCGAACTACGCCAAGCAGAACTTCCCCAGCGTGCAGAAGCTGCTGGTGACGGGCTACAGCGCGGGCGGCACGTCCACCTCCGCCGGGTACTACTTCATCCGCAAGGCCATCAACCCGGCCAAGGGGTACATGATCAACGACTCCGGCCCCATCTTCATGGCGCCGAACGCGAACTCCCTGTCGCGCCCGCTGCACAACCAGATCCGCTCGTCGTGGAACCTGGACTCGGTGTTCAGCCAGCTGCCGGCCAGCTTCACCACCAACGACATGGGCTCCATCAACAAGATGGTGGCCACGGAGTTCCCGAACGATCAGCTCGCGTACACGGGCTACACGCTGGACTACAACTACTCGCGCTATTCGTATGAGCGCTTCAAGACGCCCAACGACCAGGCGTCCATCCACGCGTACTGGAAGCAGGACCAGGATGCGTTCGTGAACGAGCTGAACAAGTACAACAACTTCAGCTATTTCATCCCGCACCACCGCGCCATCAACGCCAGCCACTGCAGCACCATCATCACCTTCGTGGGTGCGCACGCCTGCCAGCGGATGGAGAAGAAGTACTGGTACGAGTACATCGACAGCCCGTGGCAGTCCTGGGCCTGCCACAGCGAGATGGTCCCCATGGACGTCTTCCTGTCGCGCTTCATCAACGGCAACCAGCGCGTCCGCATCTACGAGCCGGCCAACAACTACAACAACGAGGACGCGGGCATGAGCATCCTCGCGCCCCTCATCAACGGCGCGCTCGGCGGGTAGTCCCCACCGTCGTTTCGCTGAAATGAAAACGGGAGCGGGCCCCAGGGGTCCGCTCCCGTTGTCTTTTCCAAGGGCCGCTTCAGGCCGCCCAGGAGGCTTCAGCTGAGGTCGAGCGTGCCCGCGTAGTCGTCGTGGCCGAAGCGGTCCACGTTCACGCCGAAGGCCTGGGCAATAGAGGTGAGCAGCTTGTTGTGCGGCACCGCGCCCTCCAGCGGCGTGCCCGGGCCCTTCCACGAGCCCAGCGGGTCCTTCCCGGCGCGCAGGGACAGCATGCGGCCCATGCGGAACTTCCCGCCCGCGCCGCCCGCCAGCACCGTGGGGATGGACACGTTCATGTGGCCGGCCGCGTCGCCCAGCTCGTTCCCCCACAGGATGACGGTGTTGTCGAGCACCGTGCCGCTGCCCTCCGGGATGGACTTGAGCGTGTCCATCAGCCGCGCCACCTGTTCGGAGTACCACCGCTGCACCGCCACCATGCGCAGGCGGATTTCGGTGCGCGCCGGCTCGGACTGGGTGTCCGTGCGGTGGGCGATGTCGTTGTGGATGTCCTCGTCGATGCCAATCCACGGCATGGACGGGCCGGGGATGGTCATGGTCACCACGCGCGTCAAGTCACACGCGAACGCACGGGCGATGAGGTCCATGTGCAGCTCGGTGAGGGCGGGCATGTTGTCGATGTCGCCCAGGTCGGTGTTGGCGGGCTTCGCCGGCGCGGAGCAGCTGAGCGCGCCGGAGTTGGTGAGCCGCCGCTCGATGTCGCGCAGCGCCGCCAGGTGCGTGTCCAGCTTGGTACCCTCCGCGGCCGCCAGCCGCGACTTCAGCCGGGTGGCGTCCTTGATGAGGTAGTCCAGCAGGCTCTTGCGCTTGGACAGGATGGCCTGCGCCTCCGCCTCGGAGCCGCCCATGCTGGCGAAGAGCCGCTTGTAGACGTTGGCGGGGTTCAGCTCGAACGGCACGCGCGAGCCGTTCTCCGTGAAGGAGATGCTGTTGTAGACGTGCTGGGCGCCGAACTGCTCGAAGGCGTGCAGCTGCAGCGAGCGGAACTGGGTGGAGCCGCCCACCGCGTTGCCAATCACCTGGTCCAGGGACGCGTTGGAGGGCAGCTCGTCACCGCTGGACACCTCCACCTGGCTGCCGGTGAGGAAGGTGACGGGGCCGCCCTCGTGGCCGGTGCGGCCGTGCTCGTAGAGGACGCGGTAGTCCAGGCCGTCCAGCACCAGGAGCTTGTCCCGGTGGCGCTGGAGCGGCTGGAGGACGGAGTTCTCGAAGTCGATGTTGAAATTCGTGTCATTGCCCTTGGGCACCCAGTACTCCGGCAGGAGGCCGTGGGGGGTGAACAGGGCGATGAAGCGCAGGGGCGCGGCGTCCGCCGCTTCGGCGACGGAGCTGGTGAGCAGGTGCGCGAAGGGCGCCGCCATGGCCGTGCCGGACAGGAGCTTCAGGATGCTGCGTCGGGAGAAGTCGCGGGGCATGGAAGTCAAAGCTCAACGGGTGGGCAGACGCCGCTGGGTGAAGGAAGACGAACGCACCAGGCTGACCAGCGCTTCGGTGATTTTCAGGCCATCCGTGCGGTAGGGGCCCGTGCGCATGGCGGCGAGCAGCTCCGCGTCCGAGGCGTGCTCGTCACGCCCCATGGCGTAGCGCACGAACTGCAGCGGTACGCAGTTGGCCAGTTCCTCGCTCGTCGTCAGGTAGCGCGCCAGCTGCGCGCCACCGGTGAAGTTGCCCAGGTTGGTGGTGCCGTCCCTGTCAATCACGGCGCCGCTGGCGTCCACCCTCTTGCCGTTCTCCTCCGTGCGGTGCTGGCCCAGGCCGTCGAAGTCCTCCAGGCCGAAGCCCATGGGGTCGATGACCTTGTGGCAGCTGGCGCACGCGGGGTTGTCGGTGTGCGCCGCGAAGCGCTCGCGGGTGGTGGCGTCCTCCGACAGGGCCGGGGGAATGGTGGACACGTTGGCCGGCGGCGCGGGCACCGTGCGGCACAGCAGGCGCGTGAGCACGAACTTGCCGCGCTTGATGGGCGAGGACGAGTCGAAGTGGGCGTACGTGGACATCACGCCCGCCTGCGTGAGGATGCCCAGGCGCTCCGGCGGCAGCGTCACGCGGCCCAGGCCCGTGGTGTCATCCACGTTGGTGCGCTCCAGCTCGCCGTAGAAGTTCGCCAGCGTCTCGTCCACGAACGAGTAGTTGGCGCCCAGAAGCTCCGCCACGGAGCCCGAGTGCTCCTTCACGATGAAGTCGAGGAAGGCGTCGCGCTCGCGGACCATGGAGTCGCGGAAGTCCACGCTGTAGTCCGGGTACACCAGGTTGTTCTTGTTGACCTTGGCCAGGCCGCCCAGCCCCAGCCACTCCACGAAGAACTGGCGCAGCTTCACCTGCGCGGCCTCCGTCTTGAGCAGGCGGCGCGCCTGGGCCTCGCGCTCGTCGGGCGAGGACAGCGTGCCGGCCTTGGCGGAGGCGAGCAGCGTGGCGTCCGGCGGACCACCGGTCACCATGAAGGACAGCTCGGAGGCGAGCTCGTAGGCGGTCAGCTCCACCACCTGGCCCTTGCGGGCGGTCTCCGGCCCCAGCTCCGTGCGGTACAGGAAGGACGAGGAGGAGAAGAGCGCCTGGAGCACCAGCTCCGCGCCCGTCGCCATGGTGCCGCCCTTCTTGCCCTCGTTGAAGAGGGCCAGCAGGTCCGTCTCCTCCTCCGCCGTCACCGGCCGGCGGAAGGCGCGCTCACCCACGCGCTGGATGAAGGACCGCGCGCACTCGTCCTGCGTCTTGCCCTTGGGGCACGCGTAGAGGTCACTGAGTTGTGACTTGCCCTGCTCCGCCAGCGTCACCGCGGCGGTGTCGAGCTGATCCGCCAGCAGCGACGTCACCTGGAGCCGCTCGTGGGTGGAGAAGCCGAGGATGGTGTCCTCGGCCGCGAAGCCCTGGGCGATGTCCACCTCGGTGCCCAGCACCGCGGAGGCGGACTTGTTGTACTCGTCGCGCGTCAGCCGGCGCACCCGAGCGGGGGCCGCCGCGCTTTCAAGCTCCGCGTCCTGCCCACCGATGTTGCCGGTGCAGGCGGAGGCGGACAGCACGAGAGCGGAGGACAGGTAGAAACGACGCAATGGCATGATGTCTGGCATTCCTCGCATCCGCGCGGCCTGAAGCACCGGCGCACAGGCGACCTGCATTGTACTGGTTGCCCCCCACGCGGACAGGGGCGAATTCATTTCCGCGCGTTTCCACGCTTCCCCAACGAAGAAGCCGCGCTCACGGAGCAGGAAGTGCGAACGCAACGGTCAGGTGCGCACACGGTGCGAAGCGACTCAGGGAGGGACTTCCTCACCTCGCGCCTTCCACCAGTTGTCTCCGTAGCTGATGAAGATCTGCTCACCAGGGTGGATGTCCCGCAGTGCGTGATAACGGAACACATCGCGGTCCTCCGCGCGGCCGTACTCCGCGTTGGGATCGCTCGCGTGATTGTAGATCATCCCGTAGCCCATCACGAGCGCGACCCAGTTCCCATGGCGGTGCTGCTCGTGGCGGTGCCAACTAATCTCGAAAACATAATCGTCGAGCGGTTCGCCCCGGCACAGCCGCTGCGGGACCTTGAGGTAGTGGCACTCCTCGATGAGTTCGCCCGCGGCGATGAAGGTGTCGGTGAAGACGCCCATGCCCCACTCACACGGCCGGACCTTCACGCCGGGATGGAGGAACAGCGCCGGGCCCAGGTTCATGAGTGCTTCGCTCTCGCTTCCAGTGTCGTCCACGCAAGGCGAACCATCGCGCAAGACGGGCAGCCACGGGAAGCGGCGGCGAGGGCACGGAGCCTTCCGCGACTTCCGGAGAAGTCAGCCTGCCTGCCCACCGGCCACGGGGCTGCGGCGGAAGGTGTGGCGCAGCAGGTACAGGCCGGGGAGCAGGGGCAGCCAGAGCGTGAAGCCGCGCAGGAGCAGCGTGCCCGCGAGCGCCGCCTCCACCGGGACGCCGAAGAGGTTGAGCATGCCCACGGACGCGGCCTCATAGGTGCCCACCCCCCCGGGGATGATGGACACCGTCTCCGCCATGGAGGCCACCATGAAGCTGACGAACACGGTGCTCAGGGGCACCTCCTGCCCCAGGGCCTGGAGCATGGCGCCCAGCGTGGCCGCGTCCAGCACGTAGACGCCCAGCTGAAGGAGGACGCCGCGCGCGAGCAGGCCGGGGTTGAGCAGCATGCCGGGCGGCACCTCCGCGATGGCCTTGAGCAGGGTGCCCAGGGACGGGATGCGCCGGGCGAAGCGGCCCGGCCTCCACTCGCGGTGCCGCGTGGCCCAGAGGATGCCCAGCGGGATGATCAACGCCACCACGCCGAAGCCGGTGACGAGCCATTGGATCCAATCGTTCAGCTCGGACCTGCGCCAGAGGAGGTAGAGGCTCACGCCCACACCCAGCGCCTGCGCGACGTAGAAGCACAGCACCGTGAGCAGCACCGCGCCCGCGGCGATGCCGGGGTTCGCACCCTGGCGGCGCAGCCCGCGGCCCACGAGCAGCGACCCGCCCACGCCGCCGGTGGGAATCACCTGGTCGAACGCGAGCTTCATCAGCGACAGCCGCGCCAGCGACCAGAGCGAGGTCTTGATGCGCGCCCGGTGCAGGACCATCCACCAGATGCCCGCCACGCACAGGTACGTGCCCACCTGGCACGCGGCGGCCACCAGCAGCCACGCGGGCCGGGCCTGCCTCAACAGCTCCAGGAACTGCTTCTCCTCGTTGTGCCGCGAGAGGATGAACGCCAGGAGCGCGACGAGCACCAGCACCCCTGGAATCCACCAGCCCCGCCGTCGCTTCGCTGGCACCTCCAGCGGCTCTTCCAGGGTGGGGATGGGTCCGGCGCGAGTGCCCTCCATGCGTCTCCTTCCGGGGAATGGGCTGGCTTCCGGAAGGATGCGCTTCGCGGCCCCGTGGGGCAGGTCCTGAAGCATGGCGGCCTGCCTGCCCTCCATGCGGGCGGGCAGGGGCTCCAGGCCCCGGCGACTTCCAGAGGGCCCTCTTCAGCGGGCGCAGTCGCCCGTCACCTGCGGGGCCGCCGCGCCATTGACGGTGTTGCCGCTGAAGGTGTTACCGGCGCCCAGCACGAGCTCGGTGGCGTCGCCGCTGCCCCGGTTGCAGACGATGACGCCCCCGGCGCCAGCCTGGTTGCCGGTGAAGGTGTTGCCGCGCAGGGTGACGCCCGCGTTGGGCACGTCCTCCAGGTAGAGCGCCGCGCCGGGCCCTCGCACGGCGGCGTTGTTCTCGAAGACGTTGTTCTCGATGAGGTCGTGGTCGGACTGGAAGTAGTGCAGCGCTCCTCCGCCGCCCAGGTCGTAGTGGTTCGTGCCGTTGGGCCACACCTCGTAGGTGCGCGGCTGGAGCGCGTTGGACCGGCTGCCCCGGAAGGCGGACAGCGTGTTGTTCCGGAAGGTGTTGCCGCGCACGATGGAGTTGCGCCCGTGGGTGACGCACATCGCGCCGCCGCCGGACGTGGCCCCGTCGCCGGTGGCGAACCGGTCGATGTCGCGGGTGCGGTTGTTCTCGAAGACGGTGTCCGTCACCACCGAGCCGTCGGTGAACATCAGGTCCAGCGCGCCGCACTTGCCGGAGGATTCGTTGTCACGGAAGAGCGAGTGCTCGATGGTGACCGGCCCCGGGTAGTAGGCCCACAGCGCGCCGCGCGTGCGGTCCCGGTCGCCGTTGTAGTCGTTCTTGCGCACCTTCTCGAAGACCATGTGCCGGAAGACGGGGTCGCCGTCTCCCTTGGACTGGTCTCCGAAGAAGTTCATGCCCCACCAGCCGTGGGGATTGGTGGAGGTAAACGTCACCGGAGCGCTGGCGGTGCCCTGCACCAGGATGCGGCCGTACACGCGCAGCTCCACGCGGCCGTTCTGGTGGTTCATCACGTCCTGCGCGCCGTCGCGCACGTCCGCCTCCGTCACGGCGGGGTTGCCCTTGAAGTCGATGACCACGCCCGGCTCCACCGTCGTCGTCTGCCCCTTGGGGATGGTGACGACGTACTGGACGTTGCCCACGACGCGGTACGGAGAACCGGCCAGCGTCAGGCGCGCGGGAAGCGTGCCCGTCACCTGCGTGCCGCCGTCCGCTGGGATGACCACGCCTCCGTCGGCGGTGCCCGCGTCCGGGGTACCGGCATCGGACGCCCCCGCGTCAGCCGTGCCCGCGTCGCGGTCCGGAGTCCCCGAGTCGGCTGTTCCCGCGTCAGCCGTGCCCGCATCGGACGTGCCTGCGTCGCGGTCCGGGGTGCCGCTGTCGGGCACGATGCCCGACGGCACCTCTGCAACCGGTTCGACTTCGCCGGAGCACCCCACCCCGCCTCCCAGCAGGCAGAGGATGGACAGGACGGTGTGGAGCGTGGCGGGGCGGTTCATGGTCTCTCTTCCCGGAAGCGGTCTGGTAGAAGCCCGCGCATGTCCGATGACATCCTCGTGCTGGCGTACTCCGGATGTGACACCTGCAAGAAGGCGCTGAAGTGGCTGGAGGCGCGAGGCGTCTCCTACACGACGCGCCCCATCGTGGACCAGCCGCCCACCGTGGCGGAGCTGCGCCAGTGGATTCCCCAAAGCGGCCTGTCCGTGCGCAAGTGGCTCAACACCAGCGGGCAGAGCTACCGCGCGCTCGGCAAGGAGAAGATAGACGCAGCCTCCGACACGGAGCTGGTGGAGTGGCTGGCGAAGGACGGGAAGCTGGTGAAGCGGCCCGTGCTCGTCACGAAGAAGGCCGTCACCGTGGGATTCAAGCCGGAGGCCTACGAGGCGCTCTTCCCCCTTCACGGGTCCTGAGGGCGGGCGGGCGGACGAGCCCCCGTCCGACCGTCGTCGCGTGCGGGGCCGGTTGCCACCTTGAGTGGGCATGGAAATCGGAACCAGACGCCCGTTGGGGGAGATCCTCCTGGAGCTGGGAGTGGTCGACAAAGGCCAGCTCCGCCTGGGGCTGGTGCACCACCACGAGGTCCATGTCCCGCTGGGCCGCGCCCTGGTGAGCGAGGGCGTGTGCACGGAGGCGGACGTCCTGCGCGGGCTGGCCATCCAGTTCGACGTGGAGGCCGTGGACCTGGACCGGCATCCGCTCGACCGCGCCCTGACCAGACTGGTGCCCGCGCGCATCGCCCGGCAGTACGGCGTCGTGCCGCTGCGGCTGGAGACGCGCGAGGACAAGGAGGTCCTGCACCTGGCCGTTCCCGCGCCCCTGTCGCTGGACGCGGTGGATGACGTGCGGGCCGTGTCCGGCAAGGCACGCGTGGAGCCGCACCTGGCCTCCGACGGCGCCCTGTCCCGCGCGCTCAGCGCCCTCTATGGCATCCGCGAGACGGCCGGGGCCGCGCAGGAGCCGCCCCGCCCCGCCGTGCCCAGCCCGCCGCTGATGCTCTACGGCTGGCCGCCCGTGACCGCGGTGCTCATCTCCCGCACGCTGGCGCGCAACGGCATCCCGTCGCGCGTCGCCACGCCGCTGGAAGTGCTGCACACGCGCGACAACGACGTGGTGCTCGCCCCCCTCCAGGCCATGGAGGGGCTGCTCGCGGGCGAGGTCCACATCGAGGGCGCGCTCATCGTCCACGGGACGTCGGACGACGAGGGCTTCGAAAGGGCGCGCAAGCTGGGGGCGCGCGGCTTCCTGGCCAACCCGCGCGACGAGGAGCTGCTCCTGCGCGCCGTGCGCAGGCTGCGTCCCGACTCGGGCAGCGAGAGTTCCTGGCCGCGCCACTCCTGACGCGGGAGGGCCGCTACGGCTTCGTGGGAGCTTCCGGAGCCGCCGGGGCTACCGGAGCCAGGGCCTGCATCGCCGGCTTCACCGGAGCGCCAGCGGGGCGCGTGGTGTGCTGCTCCTCCGGCTCCGGGTGCTCCAGGCCCAGCACGCCCAGCACCTCCGGGTACACCTTGTTCGCGAAGTAGCGCCCGCCGGCCACGGTGAAGTGCACGCCGTCCGTCATGCGCAGGCGCATGGGCTTGCGGAAGCCCTCCACGCGGGCCTGCTTCAGCGCCTTGCCGCGCGCGTCGGTGAAGTAGGGCCGCGTGTCCAGGTGCACGGCGTCCCCGCGCGCGGCGATGACCTCCCGCTGCAGGTCGCGGATCACCGCGAGCTTCTGCTCGAAGCGCTGGCGGCCCGTGGCGGGCAGCTCCAGCCAGACGATCTTGCGGCCCGGCGCGGAGATGGCCGTGACGAAGTCCGACAGCCGCTGGCGGTATTCGCCCTGCCAGTCCGGCTTGCCCCAGGCCACGGTGGCGCGCCCCTGCCGCGTGTGCAGGGCCTGCCCGTCGTTGCCGCCCAGGATGACCACCACGACGTCCGGCTGGTGCTGCTGCACCTCCTGCTGGCCCACCTCCAGCCAGTCGAAGAAGTCCGGGCGCGCGAGGCCCGTGGACGACTTCGCGCGGCGCTCACAGCGGATGCGAGGGTGCGCGGAGAGCTGGTTCTGGAGGTACTCGCCGAAGCCCGTGGCGATGAGGCTGTCACCCAACAACAGCACGGTGCGGCGGGGCGCGGGCGCCGGAGCGGCGGCCTGGGCCGGAGCGGTGGGCAGTACGGGCGAGGCGTTCAGCCCGGGGACGGAGTCCGCGGCGGCCTGTGCCGAGGTGGACAGGAACGCCAGGAAGAGGAGCGCGCGAAGAGGACGGGTCGACATCGGCGGAGGCGAAACTACTTCCCGCGCCCGCATCCGTACACCCCCCCGCCGGGCGGGTAAATCCGTTGTACCGGGCGCGGCTTGTCAAGGCCGCGTGCGGCGTCAGGCCGCGCTGCCCACGTCCGCGCCGAGCCCCCGGGCCGTCAGCACCGCGAGCCCCGCGGGCGCGAGCGCCTGGAGCCACGGCGTGAGCAGCCGCGCGCACTCCTCCGGGTGTGAGAAATAGGGAACGTGTCCCGCGCCGCGCAGCAGGTGCCGGGGCGTGCCCTCCGGCAGCGACGCGGCCAATCGCTCCAGCGAGGACGGCGGCACCAGCACATCGCGGTCACCCTGGATGCAAAGACATGACACGTTCAGCGGGCGCAGATCCGGCGGCGGCGGCTCCGCGTGGATGGAGAACGCGCGCCGCAGCGTCGTCAGCCGCTCCAGCATCGTGGTGGGCACCACGTCCGCCACCTGATGGGAGGCCACCGGGCGCCACGCCGCCAGCGACGCCGCGACGCGCCCGGGACGCCCCAGCACCGCGATGGGGCCCATCATCGCGATGAGCCTTCCGCGAGGCCCCACGTGCTCGGTGCGGGTGAAGGCCCCCAGAAACGCCACGCCGCGCGTCGCGCCGCCCGCGGCCAGGTGCGCCGCCACCATGCCGCCAAAGGAGCTGGCCACCACCGCGTCCACCTTCCCCGTGACGCGCAGCACCTGCTCCGCCAGGGCCCTCGCGCCGCACGCGGCATGCTCGCCTTCCGGGTACTCGACCATGACGGGACGCGCCACGTCCGTCAGCCGCAGGGCCAGTTCACGAAAGCCCGATCCACGCGCACCCAGCCCGGGCAACAAGAGGACGCGAGGTCCCTCGTCATTCCCTGCCATGTCCGTCAGCTCCACCGTGCGCCGCATGTCTCTCGCTTTCCTTGAAACGCGCCAAAGAACAACGCTGGCCCCCTGGGTCCGCCCGCTCCCACCGGGTGGCCCGCACGACCCACGGCCCGAGGGAAGTGCTCCCGGTCCCTCGCTTGCCATGACGGAGAGTGATACATGATTCATCCCACCACCCTTTTCCACCGACACGATTCGCAGTGTCCGGAAGCCAAGGATTTTCGCGTCCGGCGTTCTGACATCGAGGGGGCGAGGGGTTAAGAATGGTCACCGTGAATCTGCATGCCTTCGGGGAGTTTGTTCGCAAGCATCGTCCGGCCCTGGAGGTTCGGGCCGCGAAGCTTTGCGCTGGGAGTGCGGTCGACTCCACGGAGCTGGTAGGCGAGACGCTGGAGCGCGCCCTGTCCGTGTTCGAGCGGCTTCAGGACCAGGACACCGCCGCCGTGGCGCAGTGGCTGGATGGCGCCATGAGCCGCTGCTTCGCGCGGATGGGCGGACAGCTGCCGGACACGCGCGCCGCGGCGCCGGACCTCCAGCAGACGTTCGACCTGCTGCGTGCGCGTTTCCGTGAGGTGTACGCGCAGCCGGCGTTCGGCAAGAGCGCGGGCGTCCCTGGCGGCTGGCGGATGTAACAAGTCCCGCGCCCTGTGTTTCAGGGCGCCGGGCGGTGGCCGGACAGCGTCTCCACGTAGGACGCGGCCACCCGGAGGAAGCGGCCCCCACGCACGCCGGTGAGGTACTGGCGCTTCATCGCGCGGGTGGCCCCCACGTAGAACATCGCGCGGCGGATGCGTTCGTTCTCGCGGTCGTTGCGCTGGCGGGCGCCCGCCATCCACGCCTCGATGGAGTCCAGGGCCTCCAGTCCCGCGAAGAAGACGATGGGGCACTCGTGGCCCTTGCAGGAGAACACCGTGGTGGCGCGCACGTGGTCCACGCCGCTCACCCGGAAGTCCGTCACGTCCCGTCCGCCCTTGCCGCCGTAGGCCTCCGCGGGCACGCCCGCCTTGCGCAGGGCGTCCGTGAACGACGCGGGCATCACCGGCGCCACCACCAGGATGTCGCCGGGGTGGACGCCCTCCTCGCCCACGAGCCGGGCGATCTCCTTCGCCACCCAGCGCGCCTCGCTGGTGCTGGAGGCGAAGTCCTTCACCTGGGGCAGCACGCCGCCGCGCTCGGTGGACTGCACGCGGTAGAGGCCTTCCAGCGTCTCCTCCGGCAGCCACAGGAGCCGCTCGCGGGCCAGCTCTCCGGCCTTCATGTATTCGCGCATGCCGGGGTCGGTGACGCGGTGCTGGCGCAGCGGATCCAGCACGACGTTGAAGGCCACGTCGAGGATGTCGCGCGTGGCGCGGAAGGTCTCCTTGAGCACGCGGGTGCGGCCGCGGAAGGACAGCCCTTCGGGGAGCTGCTCCTTCAAGCTGTCGATGGGCACCTGGCCATAGACGTTCTGCGAGTCGTCCATGAACAGCTGGAAGCAGCGGGACTCGCGACCGTCCTCGCCCACGATGGGGCGCACCAGCGCGTGCAGGGCCGCCAGGCCCTTGGCGTCCATGTCCTGCGCCTCGTCCACGAAGACGGCGTCGAAGGCGTGGGGCTCCAGGCGCCGGAGCGCGCCCACGTGCTTCACCGTCACCTGGGCCCTGAGCGGGCGCACCTGCTCCGGGCCCGCGCGCACGGTGAGCGCCTCCATGAGCAGCTTGTCCACGAGCGGCGCGAGCGAGCGGTTGTAGAAGGACACCAGCACCCGGGCGCGCGGGTTCTCCAGCAGGTAGCGCGCGGCCCAGTGCGCCAGCACGTACGTCTTGCCGCTGCCGGCCACGCCGCGCACCAGGTGGTGGCCGTCGTCGAAGCGGCGCTCGAAGAGGGACACCTGCTCCTGCGTGAAGAGGGGGCCGGTGTCCTTGCCGCCCGCGATTTCGCCGCCCAGGCCCACGGGCACCAGCGG